>NZ_JAKUFQ010000007.1:0-135074 GCF_022663475.1 Bacillus cereus group sp. BfR-BA-01382 | reverse complement strand
TTTTTGAAAATGATAATTATTCTCAATTTATAAGAAAAAAATAATCTCTTTTACCTATTATTTAATTAGCATTCTTTTATGTAACATAAGTATTATTGATTATCATTCTCATTTAATGTTAAAAATAATATCTCACCCTATTCCTTATACAAAGGCATAGAAACTGAGAAAAAATTATAAAACTTTTTTATTGATTATCATTCTCAATATAAATCAAAAAAAATAAACTATCTCTTCGCCTCTTCTTTCACCTCTTCCCATAACAACACTATAGTTATAGAAACCCCTTATCCCTCACTTCCCTTCCAATATTTCCACAACTAAGTCAATCTTAGCCTACTCATAATTTTTTTGTCAACTATATTACGTATAAAATTTTTAATATCTGAATTTCTCTATATATGGCTTTTTCTACAAAAAAAGAGACTTTCTATTATAGAAAGCCTCTTTTCTCTATTTTTCTACAGCAATTTCCTGCTTTTGAAACTTAGAAACTATATAACCAAATCCTATACCGATTATGCCTGGAACTAACCAACCAATTCCTACACTATATAATGGAATCTTATCTAAAATAGGTGCTAGCGCTGCAATTTGAAGGTTTGCATTGTGTAATCCATCAAAGAAACTGATTGCAAATGCTCCTACAATCCCCCCCACATACATCGCTAATGGAAGACGAACGTAGTTTTCAACAAGTGATAATACGATAAGTACGATTCCAATTGGATAAATAGCGATTAAGATTGGTAATGCTAATGCATTTAACTGAGTTAACCCAAGATTTGCTACCATAAATGCTAATACACAGAAAATGAAAACGACTTTTTGATAAGAAAGCTTTGGTAATAAGGAAGAGAAGTAATCACCACAAGCTGCAACAATACCTACAGAAGTTGTTAAACATGCTGCTGTAATTGCGATCCCTAGTAATAAAGTTCCGTAACTGCCAAATAAATGATTCACCACATTTGTTAAAATAATTCCTCCGTTTGCGCCCATTCCAAGTGACACACTAGAAGCTCCAAGATAAGCAAGCGCTAAATACACAAGTAGTAGACCAAGCGCTGCAATAAATCCTGCAAAGATTGTTACTTTTGCAATACTATTTTTATTTGTAATGCCTTTTTCTTTTAACGCATGAATTACAACATTTCCGAATACAAGTGCTGCAAGTCCATCTAAAGTTAAATATCCATCAATAAATCCTTTGAAGAGAGGAGCACTATACACTTCTGTCGGTGCACCAAATTCTCCAATTGGTGTAATAAGTGCTTTACCTACGATAATTGCAATAACAGCTAATAATATTGGAGTTAGCACTTTACCAATACGCCCCACTAATTTCGAAGGATTTAAAGCTAAATAGAAAGTTACTGCAAAGAAAATAAGTGTAAAGATAACAAGTGGATATGACTGACCTGCTATCTCACTTGGTAAAAACGGTGCAACACTCATCTCATAAGCTACTGTTCCTGTACGCGGCACACTTACGAATACGCCTAAACATAAATAAATGGCAGTGATAAAAACAAGTGCGAATATAGGATGTACACGTCCTGCTAGCTCATTAATATCTCCCTTTAAAGCTATAACAATTACGCCTAATAAAGGTAGTCCAACGCCTGTTACAATAAAACCAAACAGCGCGATCCATACGTCCGTTCCAGCACCTTGCCCTAACGCTGGTGGAAAAATCATATTACCTGCACCAAAAAACAGTGCAAATAACATTAAACTTATTGCAAACATCTCTGAAAACTTTAAAGATGATTTCATTTCTACTAACCTCCTAAAATAATTAATTTACAAAATATTCTGAAAAAGAATCCGTCACATATCCTCTTTCAAGCACACTTCCCCGTAAAAGAACGCAAAAAACACCCGTCCCTAACAAAGGGACGAGTGTTGAAATCGTGGTTCCACCCTTATTCTAATAAAATGAATTTATAACGAAATAAGCTCATTTTATAGCTCGTGTAAATTGATAACGGTTTTATCCGCCAAGAATTACAATGCATCATGCATGCAGTTCACTCTTGAAGTTTAGAGGTGGTAAGCTTGTCTTTTCGTATTAGGAAGCTCACAGCCTAAGGCTCCCCTCTCTGAGAATCGTAAAATACAACTCATGTCCTCATCATTACTTTTATAAAATATCTTGTCGAAACTTGTTGTTTTTTATTATATGGGCTATTTTTTAAAAAATCAATAGTTTTATTTTTTCTGACAAAAAATATTGGGAGAAAACTTTTCCTCCCTATAACTGATCTATTAGAATGTCTAATTCCTCCGATGTAACGCTCCTCCACTTTCCTACTTCAAGCTCATTTAGCTCTATATTCATAATGCGTACTCGCTTTAGCTTTATTACAGTAAACCCGAAAGCACGGCTCATTCTACGAATTTGCCTGTTCATCCCTTGCGTTAAAATGATACGAAATGTTGATTGATCGACTCTCGTCACTTTACACGGCTTCGTCATACCATCTTTAATCTTTACACCGCTGGACATCTCATTAATAAACCAGTCCGTAAAAGGTTTATCGACTGTGACAACATATTCTTTCTCGTGCTCATGATTACCATGTAAAATTTGATTCGCAATCGTACCGTCATTCGTTAATAAGATAAGTCCTTCTGATGCTTTATCTAATCGCCCAACTGGAAAGATTCGCTCTGGATAATTGATATAATCAATAATATTATCTTCAATATGATCGGCTGCTGTACAAGTAATTCCGACCGGCTTATGAAAGGCTATATACACCTTCTCTTTCTCTTCTTTTGCAATAACCTGCCCATCAATCGTTACTACATCACCATCGCTCACGAGTGCACCGTGCGTACATATTTCGCCGTTAATAGCCACGCGTCCAGCTTTAATGAGGCGATCTGTTTCACGTCTTGAGCAGGATTTTGCTTCGCTTATGTATTGGTTGATTTTCATGTTTTATTCCTTTTCACATATATTAAAAGCGTCAATCTATGGCAATATCATTATGCCACGATTGACGCTTTTTCAATTCGCAAAAACAACTAAATAAATAACCCCAATCACCAAAAATATTCCACAACAAGCTAACAATACTTTTGCAAGTTTGTCCATAAACATATAATGGTTTCCCCTTTGTTTCGTTGTTTTCTATTTTAATTCGACAACTGTTACGCCTAGGCCTCCCTCGCCCATGTCACCGTAACGGTAATTCTTCACGCCGCGGTGCTTCTTCAAGTAATCTTGTACACCTTGGCGAAGCGCTCCTGTTCCTTTACCGTGAATGATTGATACACGAGGATAACTTGCAAGCTGGGCATCGTCTAAATATTTTTCAACGCGCATCATTGCATCTTCATAACGTTCACCGCGAAGATCAAGTTCCAATGAAACGTGGTAATCTCTACCCTTTACACTTGCGACTGCTTTTTTCTCTGTTTGCTTCGGTGTGTTAATGTATTCCATGTTAGATTCTTTTACTTTCATCTTCAGAATACCGATTTGTACGCTCCACTCTGTATCACTTACTTTTTCAAGTAATTGACCCTTTTGACCGAACGTTAATACTTTTACTTCATCACCTGCCCGTAACTGTTGTTTCGGCGCAGTATTTTTCACGTTTACTTTTTGTTTCTTCACAAGCTCTGGCGCTGTGCCTTCTAGACGGCTCTTCGCTTCAATAAGCTCATGATCTTTCACATTTACAAGCTGTGCTTTACGCAATTGACGAAGTTCTTGAATAATACCTTCTGCTTCTTTCTTCGCAGCTTCGACTTTTTCTTCCCCTTCTTTTTGCGCTTTTAATAATTTTTCATCACGCTCATCGTTAAACTCAATAATTTGACGTTGCAACTCACGATGAAGTTTCTCAGATTGTTTGCGAAGTGCCTCTGCTTCGTTCCAGTCACGCTCTGCGTTCTTCTGGCTTTCTTCTAACTTCGCAATCA
Source organism: Bacillus cereus group sp. BfR-BA-01382 (assembly GCF_022663475.1). Classification (NCBI taxonomy): domain Bacteria; kingdom Bacillati; phylum Bacillota; class Bacilli; order Caryophanales; family Bacillaceae; genus Bacillus; species Bacillus cereus group sp. BfR-BA-01382. Next base: position 131,135 of record NZ_JAKUFQ010000007.1, on the reverse strand, counting down.
TATTTTCAATTTTATTTGTATCTGTACTAATGTGGTTACGTGCTTGATCAATAACGCGATCAGATAATCCAAGGCGCTTTGAAATTTCAAAGGCGTTACTGCGACCTGGTACACCGATTAATAATTTATAAGTTGGACTTAATGTATTTACATCAAACTCAACACTCGCATTAATAACTTGCTCACGGTTGTATCCGTATGCTTTTAATTCTGGGTAATGCGTCGTAGCAACAACACGAGCACCGCGGTTACATACTTCATCTAAAATCGAAATTGCTAGTGCAGCACCTTCTTGCGGGTCTGTTCCAGCACCTAATTCATCAAATAAAACTAAGCTTTCAAAATCAGCTTTTTCTAAAATATCTACAATGTTCACCATATGTGAGGAGAACGTACTTAAGCTTTGTTCAATCGACTGCTCATCACCAATATCAGCAAAGATGTTTTTAAATACACAAATCTCTGACTCATCCATTACTGGAATGTGAAGACCAGATTGCGCCATTAATACACAAATACCAACTGTTTTCAGCGTAACTGTTTTACCACCTGTATTCGGTCCTGTAATAACAATTGTCGTGAAATCTTTACCTAGCATAATGTTATTTGGCACAATAATTTCTGGATCGATTAGCGGATGACGAGCTTGTCTTAAATCCATATAACGCTCGTTATTTACGATTGGTTTCGTTGCTTTAATTCGCTTCGCATAAAAAGCTTTCGCAAAGATGAAATCAAGATTTGCAACTACTTCTACGTTTGATAAAACGATATCGGCTTCTACTGCCACTTCTTCTGTTAACATTAATAATATACGTTCAATTTCTTGTTTTTCTTTCACTCGTGCTTCTTGTAGTGCATTATTTAATTCTACAATGACTTGCGGTTCAATAAATAACGTTTGTCCAGAAGCAGATTGATCGTGAACAATACCACCATATACGCCGCGGTATTCTTGTTTTACTGGGATTACGTAACGTTCGTTACGAATCGTTACAATCGAGTCAGACAGCATCTTTTGCGCGTTTGAAGAACGCGTCATATTTTCTAACTTTTCACGAATACGACTTTCCGCAGTACGAATTTGAGTACGAATACCACGCAGTTTATCACTCGCGCTATCGACTACTTCACCGCCATCACCGATGCAATTTGTAATTTTCTTTTCTAAATCATATAAAGATACAATTTGAGCGACATGAGTTTCTAAAATCGGAAGCTCGACACCGTTATCAACCATATCTTCAATGAAACGTTTCATATTGCGACTACCATACATCGTATTCGCAATATCAAGTAGTTCATTCGGGCTTAACATGCTTCCAATCTTTGCACGCTTCACATTTGAACGAATATCCGTAATGCCACCTAATGGTGCACTACCTTTTAAACGAATGACTTTCGCTGCTTCATCCGTTGTATCTTGCATTTCTACAATTTCTTCAAAATCAGTGCTCGGCACTAAATGCTTCACTTTATCACGGCCAAGTGAAGAGGCTGTATGTTCAAGTAATTGTTCTTTTACTTTATTGTATTCTAATACACGCAACGTTCTTTCTAACATGTTGCAGGTCCCCCTTGTGTTACTTATTACGTTTAATATAGTCTAATAAACGTTCAATATCCCACGTGTTAATCACGTTATCTTTTTGAATCCAACCTTTACGTGCTGCACCTACACCTGTTTCCATATCTTCTAACATTTCAAGTGTATGAGCATCCGTATTAATCGCTACTTTTACACCAGCATCTTGTGCTTGTTTTAATAATTTCGCGCTTAAATCTAGACGGTTCGGATTCGCATTTAATTCTAAAACTGTATTTGTCTCTTTTGCGAGTTCAATTAATAAATCTGTATCTACATCATAACCCTCACGGCGCCCGAGAAGACGTCCTGTCGGATGAGCAATCATTGTGACATGTTTATTCTCAAGTGCAGTACGCAGACGCTTCATAATCGTTTCACGGTCTTGTGAGAAGCTAGAGTGGATCGCTCCAATGACATAGTCTAATTCTTCTAATACTTCATCATCAAAATCAAGCGAGGCATCTGGTAAAATGTCCATTTCAATTCCGCGTAAAATTGTAATGTCTGGATACTTTTCATTCATACGTTCAATTTCTTTCGCTTGCTCACGAAGACGCTCTTTCGTTAAACCATTCGCTACTTTCAAATATTGCGAGTGATCAGTAATCGCCATAAACTTATATCCACGAGCACGGCACGCTTGTACCATTTCTTCAATAGAAAAAGCACCGTCACTCCAAGTTGTATGCATATGTAAATCACCTTGTATATCGGAAAACTGAATTAAGTTCGGATACTCTTTAATTAATTCAATTTCTTTTCCATCTTCACGCACTTCTGGCGGAATAAATGGCAGACCGAAATGAGCGAAGAAGTCTTCTTCATTCTCAAATGTTTTCACTTCACCTGTTTCCAAGTTTTCTACACCGTACTCACTAATTTTCTCGCCTTTATCTTTTGCGATTTGACGCATTTTTACGTTATGGTCTTTTGATCCTGTGAAATGGTGAAGAGTTGTAATAAACTCTTCTGGTTTTACTAAACGAAAATCGATTGAAATATCATATTCATATTGAAGACGAACCGAAACTTTCGTATCTCCACTTGCGATTACTTCAATCATATTATCGAATTGTAGTAAATGCTCACGTACCGCTGCTGGTTCTGTGGTTGCAATGATAAAATCTAAATCTTTCACTGTTTCTCTCGCGCGGCGCAAACTACCAGCGCGAGAGAAACGAATTACTTCAGCAATATTCGACAATTTCTCCTCTATTTCCCCGGCAATAGGCAATACCATCGCGATTGGTAAACGCTCTGGACGAGAGCCTACTTGATCGATTGCTTCTAATATTTTCTCTTCTGTCTTCTTACCGAAACCTGCTAAAGCCTGTACTTTATTTTCCTCACAAACAGCTTTTAGCGATTCCATATCAACAACACCAAGTTCTTTATATAACTTAGCTACCTTCTTACCACCAAGTCCTGGTAGTTTTAATAACGGCAATAAGCTACTTGGTACTTCTTTCTCAAGTTCTTGTAATACTTCAGATGTTCCCGATTCTATATATTCTTGAATAACGGCTGCTGTTCCTTTTCCGATGCCTGGAATCTTTGTGAAATCTTCAATTTCAGAAAGACTACGATCGTCACTTTCTAATGCTGCTGCCGCTTTACGAAATGCAGATATTTTAAATGGATTCGCACCCTTTAGTTCCATAAAAAGCCCGATTGTCTCTAATAATTTGATAACTTGTTTTTTATTTACTTTCATCATTGCCCCGCCTTTCTTTCATAGAAAAAAACTTCTCTTTCCGAAAAAAGAGAAGTTATACTCTGCTACCTGTCTGCCATAGTTCCTTCACCTTTTCAGATAGAATCGGTGTATCGTCTACAATTATTTTGCTAATTGATGATTTTTGTAATGGTGTTTGTACTTGTTCAATCGGAAGTATGTTTCCAATGATAATTAAGACAAACAAAATAATATATACTTCTAAAAATCCGAGGATTGCCCCCGCAAACGCATTTACTTGCTTTAAAACCGGTATTTCTGCAAACATATTTAACAAATTACCAAGTAATGAAAGTGCAATTTTAGTGATAATAAACAATATGATAAACGCAAGCGCTTGATAAAATACTGTCTCAATATTATTTGCATCAATCCATTCTGGAACAGATACGTTTTTATCAAATGGATACGGAATAAATTTCGCAAGTGCTGGCGCTAAATCTTTACAGTACCAGTATGCAACAAGGTATGCGATAATAAAGCTTGTTAACTTTACAAGTTGCAGAATAAACCCTCTGCGTAAGCCGAGGAAAAATCCCATAACAAGCAGTAAAATGATAATAATATCAATCATGTTATTCCATTCCTTTTTTTGTCATACTTTCTTTCAATTTCTCATGTTCTTCTTTTAATTTTATGTAATCGTGTATGACGTTTACCGCCGTCAATACCGCTAGTCTACTCGTGTCAAGCGAAGGATTCTTGGCATTGAGTTCGCGCATTTTATCATCCACAATCGCTGCTACCATGCGGATATGACTTGTACTTTCATCGCCAACAACTGAATATTGTTGACCATAGATTTCTACATTAATTCGACTTTTCTTTCCCTTTTGTTGTGACAACTCACCGGCCTCCAATCACGTACAGAATCCTAAAGTTTATCATACCATGAACCTTCATAATATGGAAACAGAAAGAACAATCCGATATGATAAAAATAACAATATAAAAAAAGGGGCGACCATTATGTCAAATTCTATCGTAATTCAAACAAATTCTACAGTAATTGAAGACATGAAACAACAATATAAACATTCGCTTAGCCCGAAAACTCCGCAAGGCGGGATCTTCATGGCAAAGGTACCATCTTGCACGATTACAGCGTATAAATCTGGAAAAGTAATGTTCCAAGGAGGCCGCGCTGAAGCAGAAGCTTCTCGTTGGCAAACTGTCTCTCAAACACCCAAAACAGCTGTAAAAAAAACTGTCGATTCACATCGTTATGCACCGCCTGCTTCCATCAGTACAATGTCTATTGTAGGGTCTGATGAAGTTGGTACGGGAGATTTCTTTGGACCGATGACAGTCGTTGCTGTATATGTAGATGCAAAGCAAATTCCACTACTAAAAGAACTTGGTGTAAAAGACTCTAAAAACTTAAATGACGATCAAATTACTGCCATTGCGAAACAACTTCTACATGTTGTTCCTTACAGCTCTCTTGTCCTTCATAATGAAAAATATAACGAGCTATTTGATAAAGGAAACAACCAAGGTAAGCTAAAAGCCTTGCTACATAATAAAGCTATTACAAACTTATTAGGTAAAATGGCACCTACAAAACCTGAAGGCGTCTTAATCGATCAATTCACACAACCTGATACATACTATAAATATTTAGCAAAACAAAAACAGGTACAGCGTGAAAATGTTTATTTCGCGACGAAAGGTGAAAGCGTCCATTTAGCAGTAGCCGCTGCTTCTATTTTAGCTCGCTACTCATTCGTAAAACAGTTTGACGAACTAAGCAAAAAAGCTGGTATGCCACTTCCAAAAGGTGCTGGTAAACAAGTTGATATTGCTGCAGCTAAATTAATTCAAAAGCTTGGTAAAGAACGATTACCCGAGTTTGTGAAACTGCATTTCGCTAATACGGAGAAGGCGTTTCGCTTATTAAAATAGTATCGACAAAAACAGGAGCCTACAAACTCCTGTTTTTTGTTTCACCCTACTATTGTCCTTATAGTTTTGTGACAATTACAATATACAGATTATTCTAACATACGAGGAGATTCCCATTGCTACTTCTACAAATGATTCTAAATATTTTACTAGGCGATCCACACGAAAGACAGTTCAAAATTAGAGAAAATATTCAGATACTAAGTGAAAAGCCTGCATTCAATAATTTAAAGGAGGGAATTTATATAAACGCTGTAAAAGTGAAAAAGTTATTATATGTTTTCGTACATCTCGTAGGTCCACTTTCTTACTTCATTATTTCTACTGTTTGGGGCACTTTCTTCACTACTAAATCCACATTCGAAAACATATCTGATAGCCTTAGCGTTATGGCCATCTATCACGTGTTCATGAGTTTACTATGGTTTTTCTATTTAGATCGATTAGACAAAGACATAAATCAAATTACAAAAGAGATTAACGATAACAAGATGTAATACATAAAAAGGAGAGCCCCTAAGACTCTCCTTTTTTATGTTAGCTTTGTTTCTGCTTCTTATTAGATGAAGATACCTTATGAGAACCTGTTTCATGTGTCGTCGTTCCTTGTCCTTCTACTTCCGGAGAACCTAGGCTCGATCTTGAATGATCTTTTTTCACTTTTTTACTCATTTTATTCTCACCCCTTCGCGTTACTTTTTGCTACGGGGTCATAAACTATGCAAACAAAAAAGCGAGAGGAAATCCTCTCGCTTTTTTCATATTTTAGAACTCAGAAGAACCTGGAGTTCTTGGGAATGGAATTACGTCACGGATGTTAGCCATACCAGTGATGTACATTAGGAAGCGCTCGAAACCTAGACCGAATCCAGCGTGTTTTGTACCGCCGTATTTTCTAAGTTCTAAGTACCACCAGTAGTCCTCTTCGTTCATACCTAATTCTTTAATTCTGTCTACTAAAACGTCCATTCTTTCTTCACGTTGACTTCCGCCGATTAATTCGCCGATGCCAGGAACTAGAAGGTCAGTAGCAGCTACTGTTTTTCCATCTTCATTCATACGCATGTAGAACGCTTTAATGTCTTTCGGGTAGTCAGTTACGAATACAGGGCGTTTGAAGATCTCTTCTGATAAGTATCTTTCATGCTCTGTTTGTAAGTCAATACCCCATTCTACTGGGTACTTGAAGTCAGCACCTGATTCTTGAAGTACTTTAATTGCTTCTGTATATGTGATGCGACCGAAGTCAGAGTTAATCACGTTGTTCATACGCTCTAGAACTGTTTTATCAACGAAGCTGTTGAAGAAGTCCATTTCTTCTGGTGCATGCTCTAATACATATTTCATTGCATATTTCAGCATATCTTCTGTAAGATCCATTACATCGCCTAACTCAGCGAATGCAATCTCAGGCTCAACCATCCAGAACTCAGCAGCGTGGCGAGTTGTGTTTGAGTTTTCTGCACGGAATGTAGGTCCGAATGTATATACATCACGGAATGCTAATGCATACGCTTCAGCGTTCAGCTGTCCACTTACTGTTAAGTTTGTTTCTTTACCGAAGAAGTCTTTTGACTCATCAACTTGTCCGTCTTCACCTTTTGGTACGTTGTTTAAATCTTGTGTTGTTACGCGGAACATTTCGCCAGCACCTTCTGTATCACTACCAGTGATGATTGGTGTGTGAACATGTACGAATCCACGCTCTTGGAAGAACTGGTGAATCGCAAATGCTGCGATAGAACGTACGCGGAACGTTGCAGAGAATGCATTTGTTCTTGGACGTAAGTGAGCGATTGTACGTAAGTATTCAAACGTATGACGCTTCTTTTGAAGTGGGTAATCAGAATCTGATAAGCCCTCGATATCAATTTTTTCTGCTTTAATTTCAAATGGTTGCTTCGCTCCAGGCGTTGCAATTACTTTACCTTCTACTTTCACTGAAGAGCTAAGTGGAAGCTTTGCAATTTCTTTAAAGTTCTCTAATTCTGTATCGAAAACGATTTGAACGCTTTTGAAAAAGCTACCGTCGTTTAATTCGATGAAACCAAATGCTTTTGAATCACGTAAATTACGAATCCACCCTGATACTTGTACTGTTTGACCTGCATACTTTTCTGTATCTCTATACAGACTTTTTACTAATGTGTTTTCCATAGTGAAATTCTCCTTTGCTGATATATTTAAATACAAAAAAACCTTTCATCCATAAAGGGACGAAAGGTTAAACTTCGCGGTACCACCCAATTTGTCATAAAGACCAACTTTAACTCGTATGTAATACATACTTCCCGGTTTGTAACAGGCCGGCTTCCCGTCTAAGTCTACTCTTGAATACAAGATTCAATTTCGGTTAGCAACTCCAAGGTGTTCTTCACATATACCGCCTCATCAGGCTCTCACCGCCCCTGACTCGCTTTGGATTATAGTATATACTACTTTTCCTTATCATCGTCTTTCATTTTGTTAAACTAAAATTAATGTACTACATTCGAGAGAAAGATGCAAGATGCCATAAAATATATAAGCGATTTTTGTAATATATCGACTTACCGACATCTGTCGACGATTGTGCAATTTTCTAATTACTTACGTAACTCCGCACCAAATTTCTCTTCTACCGTTGTTAATACACGGTTATGCGCTTCTGTTACTTCTTCATCTGTTAACGTACGTTCTGCATCGAAGTAAGTCATAGAGAATGCAAGTGATTTCTTGCCTTCTTCCATTTTTTCACCTTCGTATAAGTCGAATAGTGTTACGTCTTTCAAAAGTTCTCCGCCAGCTTCAGCAATGACTTGCTTCATTTCACCAGCTTTTGTTTCTTTTGTTACTACAACAGCCATGTCACGTGTCATAGATGGGAAACGCGGAATTGCTGAGTAGTAAGTTTCTTCAGCGTCTGCACCGAATATTTTTACAAGAGATAGTTCAAATACGAATGTATTTTTCACATCTAATTGTTTTTCTGCTTCTGGGTGCAATTGACCGATGAAACCAATTACTTCGCCATCTAATACGATGTCAGCTGTACGACCTGGGTGCATACCTTCACGTTTCGCTGGTGCATATGTGATTTGTTTTGAAACGCCAAGTACGTCGAATAGTCCTTCTAGTACACCTTTCACAACGAAGAAGTCTACTACTTTCTTCTCACCTTGCCATGCATGGTGAAGAGCAAGACCTGTCATAACACCTGCAAGGTGTTGTTCTTCTTTCGGAAGTTCTCCTGCTTCTGTTGGTAAGAAGATAGAACCTACTTCGTATAAAGCAACGCTGTCGTTTTTACGAGCAACATTGTATGAAACTGCTTCTAGCAATTGTGGCACTAAGCTTAAACGAAGTTGGCTACGCTCTTCACTCATTGGAAGTGCAAGGTTTACAGGTGCCTTTTCGTTTGGCTCAATCATGTATTGTTTCGCTTTGTCAGCGCTCGTTAATGAATACGTGATTGCTTCATATAAACCAGCACCCTCTAAGAAGCGACGTACTTTACGACGTTTCGTTTGTGCTGATGTTAATTTACCACGAGTCATCGTTCCAGAAGGTAATGTAACTGGAATGTGGTCATAACCGTATAGACGGCCCACTTCTTCTACTAAGTCTTCTGAAATTGTAATATCAGGACGACGTGCTGGTACATTTACATGGAATGTTCCTTCTACTTCTGTGAATGGAAATTTCAAGTTCGCGAACATTGTACCCATTTCACTCGCAGAAATATTTGTACCTAATACACGGTTTACTTTTTCAGCAGTAACAGATACTGTACGCTCTTGTACTTGTAAGTTATCAGCTTCTACTACACCTTCAAGTGCTTCACCGCCAGCATATTTCGCCATTAAGGCAGCTGCGTGTTGAATTGCTTCAAATGTACGTGTTGGGTCGATTCCTTTTTCAAAACGTGCACTTGATTCACTACGAAGACCTAAGTCTTTTGATGTGCGGCGCACTGTTTGACCTGCAAAGTATGCAGACTCAATTAGAACGTTTACTGTCTCATTTGTAACTTCAGAATCCGCCCCACCCATTACACCAGCAACAGCTAAAGCTTTTGTTCCGTTTGTAATTACAAGATGGTGGCTTTGTAATGTACGCTCTTGATCATCTAATGTTTCAATTTTTTCGCCTTCTTTTGCAAGACGAACAACGATTTCTTTTGAACCTAATTTATCGTAATCGAATGCATGTAACGGTTGACCGTATTCCATTAAAATGTAGTTTGTAATATCAACTACGTTGCTAATTGGACGAATGCCAGCTGCCATAAGACGGGTTTGCATCCACATTGGTGATGGACCAATTTTTACGTTCTTCACCATTTTTGCAATGTATAATGGATTTTCTTCTTTCGCTTCTACACTTACAGAAATGTAATCAGAAGTTTTTTCTGCTGTTTCTTGTAAGTCGATAGCTGGAAGTTTTACTTCACGGCCGTAAATAGCAGCCACTTCATATGCAACACCTAACATGTTTAAGCAATCTGCACGGTTTGGTGTTAAACCAAGCTCAAGTACTTCATCGTGTAAGTTTAAAATTTCAAGTGCATCTGCACCAACTTCAGCGTCACTTGGGAAGATAAAGATACCATCTGCATATTCTTTTGAAACTAACTTTCCATCAATGCCAAGCTCTTGAAGAGCACAAACCATACCGTGAGAAGCTTCACCACGTAGTTTTGCTTTTTTGATTTTGAAGTTACCAGGAAGTACAGCACCAACTTTTGCAACTGGCACTTTTAAACCTTTTGCAATGTTAGCAGCTCCACAAATAATTTGAACTGGCTCTTCTTCACCGATATCGATTAAGCATTTGCTTAATTTATCAGCTTCTGGGTGTTTTTCACATTCTAATACGTGACCAACTACAACACCTTTTACACCTTTATTTAATACTTCAACGCCTTCTACTTCAATACCACTTTTCGTGATTTTGTCTGCTAGTTCTTGTGCTGTTACATCTTTAATATCTACATACTCTTGTAACCAACGATATGATACGAACATATTTATCCTCTCCTTCCCTTACGCTCGTTTGAATTGTTGTAAGAAACGTACATCATTTGTATAGAAATGACGAATGTCATCTACGCCGTATTTCAACATTGCGATACGCTCTGCGCCCATACCGAATGCGAAACCTTGATATTCTTTTGAATCATAACCAGCCATTTCAAGTACGTTCGGGTGAACCATACCTGCGCCTAGAATTTCAATCCAGCCAGTTCCTTTACAAGTGCCGCAACCTTTGCCATGACACATCATACAAGAAATATCCATCTCTACAGATGGCTCTGTGAATGGGAAGAAACTTGGACGAAGACGGATTTCACGATCTTCACCGAACATCTTTTTCACGAATACTTGCAGTGTACCTTTTAAGTCACTCATACGAATGTTTTTATCAATTACAAGGCCTTCAATTTGCATGAACTGATGTGAATGCGTCGCATCATCATCATCGCGGCGATACACTTTACCAGGACAAATAATTTTGATTGGGCCTTTTTCTTTATTATTTTCCATCGTACGTGCTTGCACAGAAGATGTATGTGTACGTAGTAACGTTTCTTCTGTAATGTAGAATGTATCTTGCATGTCACGTGCTGGGTGATCTTTCGGTAAGTTTAGTGCTTCGAAGTTGTAGTAGTCTTTTTCTACTTCTGTTCCTTCAGCTACTTCATAACCCATACCGATGAATACATCTTCAATTTGTTCAACAACAGCTGTTAACGGATGGTGACAACCTGTTTCAACAGGACGACCTGGTAATGTAACATCAATTGTTTCCGTAGCTAATTTCGCTTCAATTACTGCTTTTTCTAAGTTGCTAATTTTGTCTTCTAGACGCGTTTGAATCGCTTCACGTACTTCATTCACTAATGCTCCCATACGTGGACGCTCTTCTGCTGATAATTTTCCCATGCCGCGTAATACTTCTGTAATTGGACCTTTTTTTCCTAAATACGCTACGCGTACGTCGTTTAAGCCCTTTAGCTCTTTCGCTTCTTCAATAAGCTCTAACGCTTTTTGCTTTAGCTCTTTTAAACGTGCTTCCATTTTGGAACCCTCCTAATTTTAAAAATAAAAAAACCTCGCTCCCAAAAAGGGACGAGGTAAATTCGCGGTACCACCCTAAATTGACAGAACAAGTCTGCCCACTCATTAGTTATAACGATCAATTCTGACCGGAACGCCTTTACATATACATGGTCCTGGCGTCAACTCCAGAGGTGAATTCACTTCCGTCTACCATAAGAATGCTTTCAGTCTACGGCACTCTCTCCCTATATGGCGATTTTGTAAGCTACTCTTCTCTATCAACGTTTTTCGTTATTTAACTTTTAATATAATGTACTTCAACTTATTATAAGAAGTTTTTTATTTGTTCGCAACTGGGCTTTGTAAATAATACGTTAAAATCCCTGCTGCAACCGCAACATTTAATGATTCTGCCCCGCCGTAAATCGGAATATACAAGTTTTGATCCGTTTTTGTAAGAATTTCTTGGCGTACGCCATTTCCTTCATTTCCAACAATTAATGCAAAACTTCCGGCCGGAGTTACCTCACCATACGGAACTCCATTTTCAAGAGCTGTTCCATATACAGGAACGTTATTTTCTTTTAACTTGTCTACCCATTCTTCTAAGTTCCCTTTTACAATTGGCAAGCGGAAAATAGAACCTTGTGTAGAGCGGAGTACTTTACTATTGTAAACATCAACACAACCTTCTCCAAGCACAACGGCGTGAATACCAGCTGCATCAGCTGTACGAATAATTGTTCCTAAATTACCTGGGTCTTGCAGTCCATCCAATAAAAGGAATTTCCCATCAGTAAGAGCTACTTCTTTCTCATGCTTCTCACAAACAGCAAATACACCTTGCGTCGTTTCTGTTTCACGAAGTATTTTTACAATAGCCTCAGGCACGATATACATTTCTACATCATTAACTGTCCAATCTTTCGGAAGGTCTGTCTGATCTGAAACGATAAGTTCTGTTACAATTCCTGCCTTCAAAGCTTCTTCGACTAAGTGGAATCCTTCTACAAAAAATAAACCTTTTTTATCGCGTTCTTTTTTCGTTTGCAGCTTTTTCCACTGCTTTACACGCGGATTTTGTACTGAATCAATGTTTTTCATAATATGTAGTTCCCTCTCTTCTTGTCTTATCATTATAGCCTATTTTTCATACATATTTACATAAAAAAGAACAAAAACTAACGTCAGTTTCAATTCTGAAGAAGAGGTGAAAACAATGAGTTTTAATTTACGCGGTGCCGTATTAGCGAATGTATCTGGTAATTCACAAGATCAATTACAAGAAACAATTGTCGATGCAATTCAAAGCGGTGAAGAAAAAATGCTTCCAGGTCTTGGCGTCTTATTTGAAGTCATTTGGAAAAACGCTGATGAAAATGAAAAGCACGAAATGTTAGAAACACTAGAGCAAGGATTAAAAAAATAAGCAATTTGAAAATCACCTTCGCATAAGCTAAGGTGATTTTTTTACGAAAAAAATTTTTCTTCTCCTAAACATTTCTACTTTACTAACGAACTATGATGGAGTACAATGTTCAAAATACATTTAAACCGATCGATTTTTCTTCGTATACATCATTAGATAAAAGGAGTGAATGTTTTATGCACCGTATTACGCTTGAACAAGTTTTTAAACATCACATTACACAAAAATACGTAAACCGTTCCGGAATGGTCCACGCGATCGCTGTCGCTTACCATGCGTTTCACTTAGCTAAAAAGCACCACGCCTCAGTCGATGCTGCGACAAAAGCCGGTTTCCTTCATGATATCGGACATCATACGTGGTACACAGGCGGCGAATGGGACTATGACTTATATAAAAAGAATGATATCCATGCAATTAAAGGTGCAGAAAGAGCACATAAATTGCTTATTAGATTGGGAGAACATCCAAAACTAGCAAAAGAAATTTCTATCGCGATTCTTCTGCATACAGATTCTTTCTTAGTGGAACAAGAAATTGAAAGAACATCTCTTCAAAGCATTATTAAATGGGCAGACGAAGCAGATGAAGAACCAGGCGGAGCTCATCATTATAGAACGATTTCTTATGAAAAAGCACTTAAAGCTATTCAGCAATTAGATCGATTGGTAGAGCGTGAATTGCAAATAGAGCAAGCAAAATTGAATAACAAGGCAAAACATAGTTATCAATGAGAAAGAGGCATCACTACAGGGTGATACCTCTTTTATTATTTTACGAAAAATACACCTTTGTATGTAATATTTAAATGTTACATTCAGAAACAAATTAATCTATAATTTAATATACAAATATAAAGAGGTGATTTCACAGATGCAATCCGCTACACAACTTTCTGATGAACAGAAACACTCTATGTCATGGGGACAATTTATTAGCTCCGTTTTATTCGCTTTTTTCGGAACTGGACTCATTACCTTGTTCCTAGCAATAATGCCCTTAACAATTTATACGGCTAGTCTTACAAATAAAAAGCAAATTGCCCTGTATGAATCTATTGCAAACACCGCAAGTATAGGGTTACAACTAGCCATGTTGTTATTCTTTATTTTTAAATTCAAACCTGCGAAAAGATTATTACTGAACTCTTTTAACTTTAAAGCACTGAAAGAATGGCGCACATACGTATATTTACTTCTTTTCTTCGCTATAAACATCATAATCAACTACTTCTTATTAAATTATGTGTTCCAAGACGCAACAAAGCAACAATCTTCCGCACTAAACTTAGACGTTTTTAAGCAATATCAAATACTATTACTTCTCGGATTTGCAATACTCACACCAATTTTTGAAGAACTTATTTTCCGTGGTTTTATACTTCATTTCTTCTCTGAGCGCTTTCCATTTTGGATTGCAGCAGTCTTAACAAGTTTCTTCTTTGGTATCGCTCATACATACTCACTTGGAGTAATGGTAATTACTTTCTTCATGGGATTATTAATGGCTATTTTATGTAAGAAAACAAAATCCATTCTTCCAGCTATGTTATTTCATATTATAAATAATACGTTGGCATTCTTCAGTTAAAAAGAGGTATCATCACGATACCTCTTTTTACTCTTTTATCACAACTTCAAACTCTTCTTCAATTAGCACTTTTGGATAATCCGTATCATTACTACCCATTTCTATCAATTTATACATATTTATTAATAATATCCAAAATGAACCTGATGTAGTAAAATATAACTCATTACATAAAAGGAGATTATATATGTTTAGCTTCCTTTGGATTGTTTATATGCCACTTCTTGTCTTATGCGGATTTTTCGGTGGTATTTTTTTAATTATTACTAGTATTAAACATCGGAAATTATTTGTTGGTTTAATGGGGGTACTTAGCTTTTCCTTTGTAACGCTACCTTTTGTTTTTTGGAGCATGGGGGTGAATAGCGAGACAATCCTCCCTATTTCAACTACTTTATACTGGATATTGTTTTCTTTAACTGGATTATTAGCAGGGGTAAGGGGATTACAAATGAAAATTAAAAGTATACGCAACATGGGATTCATTATTTTTATTGCGGGACTATTAGGAGTTATTTTCTGGGAACTCATGTCTGCAGGTGATTCATTCTATATCTAATTGCATCTTTTTATAAGAAAACAAAAAAGCAGGAAATTTAATTCCCTGCTTTTCTATTTGGTTTATTGCCTGATTGTAAGAAGAACGATAACACCCAAGCAATACCTGCTAGTATCGTTGCAATTAAGAAGGCATCGTTAATACCGTTAATTGCAGATAGCTTTGAAATTTGTCCATATAATAGTTGTGTGCTCATCGCATCTCCTGCTTGAGCTGATCCGGCAATCGCTGCTAAACTTTGCCCCATACCGTGTACTTTATCAACTAAAATTGGGTTTGATGTTGTTAACATGTTGCCGTAATCTGCTACGTGAGCAGTTGTTTGTTGCGTCATAAGTGTGATTAAAATCGCTGTTCCGATTGAACCAGCTACTTGTCTTGACGTATTTTGCGTTGCTGTACCGTGAGAAATTAATTTCATCGGCAGTGCGTTCATACCAGCTGTCATAATTGGCATCATAATGAATGACATACCAATTGAACGTATAATATAATCCGTCATAATAACGCTATACGGTGTATCCATCGATAATTTTGTAAATTCATATGTCGCATACGTCGTAATTGCCAATCCAATTATCGCTAATGGACGAATGCCATATTTATCGAATAATTTACCCGCTACTGGTCCCATGATCCCCATAATTAATGATCCTGGAAGAAGTAGTAAACCAGATTCAATTGGCGTAAAGCCACGAATGTTTTGCAGATATACTGGAAGCAATAACATACCCCCGAATAATGCCATCGTAACGATTGCGTTAATTACTAAAGTAAAAGTAAATACTGGATATTTAAATACTTGTAAATCAAGCATTTTATTGTCCGTTGTTAACTCTCTCCAAATAAATAACGCTAAACCAATTACACCGATAACAAGTGAAATAATGACTTCTGCACTAGTCCAACTATTATTTCCAGCTTCACTAAATCCGTACAATAAGCTTCCTAGTCCAATACTTGAACTAACAACACCGAATATATCTAATTTCGTTTTAGACACTGGCTGAGCTAGTGTAAAGAATTTTAAAGATAGGAACGTAATAATTAAACCGATAATAAACATCGCATAGAACATTAAGTTCCAGCTATAGTTTTCAATCACCCAACCTGTTACAGTTGGTCCGATAGCTGGTGCTAAAATCATTGCAACACCTAGTAATCCCATCGCCGCTCCGCGCTTATGAGGCGGGAACAATGTCATAAAGATATTCATACCAACCGGCATTAAAATACCCGCACCAACTGCTTGAATTACGCGGCCTGTCATCATCATTGTAAAGTTTCCTGAAGTAGCGCAAATGATAGATCCTACTGTGAAGAATAACATTGCCGCTACAAATAATTTACGATACGTAAATCGTGAAACTAAAAAGGCACTAATCGGCACTAAAATACCATTTACAAGCATAAACCCTGTAATTAACCATTGCGCCGTTGAAGTTGATACGTTAAATTCATTCATTAACGGAGGCAATGCAACGTTAATGATTGTTTGGTTCAAAATAGAAACGAACATGCCGAGAATTAATACTGTTACAACTGCTTTTACATTTACATCCTCTATAGGCATAGACGTTTGTTTTTTCGGCATTTCTTTTTCTTGTTTTACTTCTTCTTGCTTGCCTGTTTCTAATTCAACTACATTAGAAATTTCGGCTTCTTGCTTTTGTTCACTTTCTTTCTCTACTGCTTCTAGCTTACTTACTTCTATTTTACTTACGGCTGGGACTTGTTCTTCTCCCACGTTCGTTTTTTTCTTTCGTAAAAGACGATTTACAAGGAAGAAGACGATTATACAAAATAGTGCATATCCTACAATTGCAATTGAGGACATCTCATCTCCCCCTTACTTATGAATACGAACTGACACATTCATTCCAGGAACAATATTTACTGATTTGCTATGATCTAATGAAATTTTAACTGGCACTACTTGTGTTACTTTCGTATAGTTCGCTGTTGAATTACTTGATGGTAACATCGAGAATGTATTTGCTGTTGTTAAACCAACTTGTTCTACTTTCCCAGTTAACGTTGTATCTGGGTATGCATCTACATACACGTCTACGTCTTGACCTTTCTGAACATCATCAACATCTGTTTCTTCAATGTTTGCTGTTACCCATAAATTGTTCATATCAAATGCGTAAGCAATCGGGCTACCTGCTCCAACGAAAGCATTTGTTGTTGCGTTTGATTGTACAACCGTTGCATTTTGTGGAATTGTTACATCTACTGTTTGTTCTCCATTAGCTGCTGCTACAGTAACAGCTCCTAATTTATCGTTCTCATTGTAATTTTTTCCAACTTCAGCTTTCCAGTCAGTTAGTTTCCCTGCTACTGGTGAAGCAACCGGAATTACCTTTCCATCGATCTTTGCATTGTCTGTTTTTAAGTAATTTTCCGTTTGGTTGTAATAGTAATAACCGCCAATACCGCCGCCAACTAGTACAATTAATGTGATAATGTTGATAATTACCATTCTTCGAAACTGATTCATTGCATTCCTCTCCTTATATCGCATATAATTTTTTTCTAAACTATTTATGTCCTTATTGTTTAGATTGTTTAATTGTTAATTATATTAACCTTTTAACGAAAAAATCACACCATCTGCAGCGTAAATCGAAACTTATCTACCTGCGAGCGGTGCTGATTTCTGAAGGACTATCGTTTATAATTATAAATAATTATTTTGAATCTACAACCGACAATTTACGTATGAAATGTTGCTTAAACAACAATATAATACCAATATGTTGTTTAAGTATAGAAAATTAAACGAGGAGAAGTAAAATGTCTATTAAAAATACAAATGATCCACGTGTAAAGCGAACGAGACAACTCATTCAGGATGCTTTTGTCGCTTTAGTAGGCGAAAAAGGCTTTGAAAATGTAACTGTGCAACATATCGCAGAACGTGCTCCTGTAAATCGCGCTACATTTTATAGCCATTATCATGATAAATATGACCTATTAGACAAAAGTATTGAAGAAATGTTAGAGAAGCTAGCAGAAGTAATTAAACCGAAAAATAGAAATAAAGAAGATTTTCAACTTACATTCGATTCACCTCATCCTACATTTTTGGCTTTATTCGAACATATCGCAGAAAATGTAAACTTTTATAACGTTATGCTTGGGGATAAAGCTGCCGGAAACTACTCTTATAAAATGATGAAAACGATACAAGTGCATTTAACATTAAGCTTGTCTATTTCCCAACCAGATGACGAAGATCTTATGGTTCCTCGTGATATTTTGATTAGTTATGTGACAGGGGCTCACATCGGAATGATTATGTCATGGTTAAAAAGAGGAATGATATATACCCCGCATTTTATGGCGATGCAATTAACTCGTTTAATTATTTTAGGCGCTCATACTGCAGCAGGATTAGAACGACCTTTTTAAAACATAAAAAAAGCGAAGGAAAATCTCCTTCGCTTTTTCTATTAATTAAATGTAATGTTATGTACAGCATCCTTATCAAGACGTTTAATAACTTCTACAATTAACTTTACTGCATTTTCATAATCATCACGGTGTAACATTGCTGCATGAGAATGAATATAGCGCGTTGCAATTGTAATTGCCATAGAAGGAATACCGTTTACAGCAATATGAATCGCACCCGCATCAGTTCCCCCGCCCGCTACTGAATCATATTGGTATGGGATTTGTAATTCGTCAGCAACATCAACTACGAAATCACGTAAACCTGTATGTCCAATAACAGAAGCATCATACAAAATGATTTGTGGTCCATCGCCCATTTTACTTTGCGCTTCTTTTGACGTTACACCCGGTGTATCTCCAGCGATACCAACATCTACTGCGAACGCGATATCTGGTTTAATATAATTCGCAGATGTTTTTGCACCACGAAGACCAACTTCTTCTTGTACAGTTCCAACGCCGTATACAACGTTTGGATGCTTTTCATCTTTTAATTGTTTTAATACGTCAATTGCAATCGCACAACCGATTCGGTTATCCCATGCTTTTGCAAGTAACATTTTTTCATTCTTCATCACTTGGAATTCAAAGTAAGGTACAACTTGATCTCCTGGTCGTACGCCCCACTCCATTGCTTCTTCTTGGCTAGAAGCACCGATATCGATGAACATGTCTTTAATTTCAACTGGCTTTTTACGTGCTTCTGGAGGTAAGATGTGCGGTGGTTTTGAACCAATTACACCTGTTACATCTCCTTTACGCGTTACAATCGTCACGCGCTGTGCAAGCATAACTTGTGACCACCAGCCACCCACCGTTTGGAAGCGTAGGAAACCTTTGTCATCAATTTGCGTAATCATAAAGCCAACTTCATCTAAATGACCTGCAACCATAATTTTCGGGCCGTTTTCTTCCCCTACTTTTTTCGCAACTAAACTTCCTAAATTATCAGTAGAAAGCTCGTCTGCAAATGGCTCGATATATTTCTTCATTACTTCGCGTGGTTCACGCTCGTTACCGGCAATACCACGTGCATCTGTTAATTCTTTTAGCATTGTCAATGTCGCGTCTAATTTTGTCATTGCCAACACCCTCCTTTTTCTTCAGTCAATTCATTATACAATAATTAAATTGAAATATTCAAAAATTAAATTAGTATCCTTGTGTTTGACGCTGATGATTTACTTCATTTTTATCTAAATACGCTTTTTCAATCTCTTCTTGCTCAAATTCAAGCGCTTGTCCAAGTCGAAGATAGCTCGTAAATAATTCAATATAGTTTGTAATAGATGGTTGATCTGTAAAACGAATTACTTTCGCGTATGTGTCTAAGAAAATTTCCACTTGTGTTTTATTCGTTTGTGCACATTTATAGAATAGGAAGTTTTTATCAATCCCTAAATCAATTCCGATTGATAAAATAAAATGCAAACCATCTACGTATTCTTCTAATATTACTCCACGTTCCGAAGCTGGTTTGTTGCTCCAATATTTAAAACAACGTGTTTCATTTGCAAGTTCTCCAATTTCTACAAGAAGAGCTAACATTTTTTCTTTTAACAATTTTTTCGGTTGTAAGTCATGTTCTTTTGCAATACGGTCATCTAATTCTTTTTGTAATTTAAATAGTTGTAGTAAGTCCATTCTATTGTCCTCCTCCAACATCGCATTTTACGCAACAATGTTGTTTCATCTCAAAGTTCATTATTATGTTTCAGTTCTTATGAATAAGTCAGCTATCTACCTCTTTATAAAATAGCTTGTCCTTAATTTACAAATACGTTTCAGTCATCGCTCTTAAATTGTTCATCTGATGAAAGTTCCATATCATCTTTCCATTATAGCAGTGTCGTTTCGGCTAGGAAAGATACTCTTCTTTCCAAAAGAGCAGAATTAAAAAAAGCCAGGAGGATTCTCCTGACTTCACATATATATTCTTCTATACCGCTATAGTTTTTATATTAATTTTGTCATATCGATAACAGCACATCCGTTAATCTTTAGAACTTCAAACTTCTCTCTGAATACAAACAAAAAACCTTAGAAGAAAATTCTTCTAAGGTTTCAACTAATTAATTAGTTAATGTTGTTTTTTGCAACTGTTGCTAATTCAGCGAAAGCTTTTTCGTCATGAACAGCTAAGTCAGCAAGCATCTTGCGGTTAACTTCGATGCCAGCATTTTTAAGACCGTGCATTAAGCGGCTGTAAGAAAGACCATTCATACGAGCTGCTGCGTTGATACGTGTAATCCATAATTTACGGAAGTCACGTTTCTTTTGACGGCGGTCACGGAATGCATACATTAGAGATTTCATAACCTGTTGGTTAGCAACCTTGAATAATGTATTTTTTGAACCGTAGTAACCTTTTGCTAATTTTATAACTTTTTTACGACGTTGACGAGTAACTGTACCACCTTTTACTCTTGGCATAATATTACCTCCTAATTGTTCTATATATCAGCCGAACTTATTTTAAGTTGTCAAGCATTTGACGAATGCGTTTGAAGTCACCAGCGCTTACTACACCAGCTTTACGTAGTTTACGTTTAGCTTTTGTAGATTTGTTAGCGAATAAATGGCTTGTGTAAGCGTGAGAACGTTTCAGTTTACCTGATCCAGTCTTTTTGAAACGCTTTGCAGCGCCGCGATGAGTTTTTTGTTTAGGCATAGGTATTTCCTCCTCTATCTATTACTTATCGTTTTTCGGTGCTAAAACTAAGAACATACTGCGTCCTTCCATTTTAGGCTTAGATTCAACTGTACTAACTTCAGCACAAGCTTCTGAGAAGCGATCTAAAACACGTTGACCGATTTCTTTATGAGTAATGGCACGTCCTTTAAAGCGAATTGACGCTTTAACCTTGTCGCCTTTCTCTAAAAACTTGATAGCATTACGAAGTTTTGTGTTAAAGTCGTGTTCATCAATTGTTGGACTTAAACGAACTTCTTTCATGCTAATTACTTTTTGATTTTTGCGCTGCTCTTTTTCTTTCTTCTGTTGCTCAAAGCGGAATTTACCGTAGTCCATAATGCGGCATACTGGCGGTTTCGCATTTGGAGCAACTAATACTAAATCAAGATTAAGATTTGCAGCTAAGTCTAAAGCGTCATTACGAGACTTGATTCCAAGTTGATCGCCATTTGCGCCAACTAAACGTACTTCACGTGCACGAATTTGCTCGTTAATCATCATATCCTTGCTAATAGTAAGCCACCTCCAAGGTTTTCTCAGAACATATTTTGTAGTCATAGAACCCGACAAAAAAAGTGCGGGCATACGACACCCACACTTGTAAAATCTTAAGTAAGAAATACATTTACCTGCTAACTGCGAATGCGTCCATCAGGTGAGAAGCGGGTGCTTCTACTTGTTCCACAAAACAATATTCTATTATCCTTGATGAGTTTATCATAGGACATGACGTCTGTCAAGAAGACGCGATGTGTTTTACTAACAACAAGAAATATTGTAACAAACAACTAACATACTTGCAATACTTTTTTACGATAAGTGTTACATGGGTATTTTTTCTAATTCCCCTCAAGTATATTACATAAAAAAGCCGCGGTATACCGCGGCTTTTTCTTATCGTTTTCCTTCTACTTTAATCATGTCAACAAAAGCATCTAATGCGATTGTTTCTGATTTTTGTTCACCATATTTACGTACGTTTACGCCGTTTTCAGTTACTTCATTGTCACCTACTACAAGCATGTACGGAATTTTTTGCATTTGTGCTTCACGGATTTTGTAACCAATCTTCTCTTCACGAGTGTCTAATTCAACACGGATACCAGCACGACGCAATTCGTCTTGTACTTTCTTCGCATAGTCTAAATGTACTTGCGGAGAAACTGGAATTACTTGTACTTGAACTGGAGCTAACCAAGTTGGGAATGCACCTTTGTATTCTTCAATTAAGAAGGCTACGAAGCGTTCCATAGTTGATACAACACCACGGTGAATTACAACTGGACGATGTTGCTTACCGTCTTCACCAACATAAGTTAATTCAAAGCGTTCTGGAAGTAAGAAGTCTAATTGTACAGTTGAAAGTGTTTCGTCTTTTCCAAGAGCAGTACGAACTTGAACATCCAGTTTTGGACCGTAGAATGCCGCTTCACCTTCAGCTTCATAGTAATCAAGACCCATTTCATCCATAGCTTCTTTTAACATACCTTGTGCTTTTTCCCACATCTCATCATCCGCATAATACTTTTTAGTATCTGCTGGGTCACGATAAGATAGACGGAATGAGTAGTTCTCTAAACCGAAATCTTTGTACACTTCTAGAGTTAAGTTTACAACACGTTTTAACTCTTCTTTAATTTGATCTGGACGAACGAAAATGTGCGCATCGTTTAAAGTCATTCCGCGTACACGTTGTAATCCAGATAACGCACCTGACATTTCATAACGATGCATTGTTCCAAGTTCCGCAATACGGATTGGTAATTCACGGTAGCTGTGAATATCATTTTTATAAACCATCATATGGTGAGGACAGTTCATTGGACGAAGAACTAATTCTTCATTATCCATTTCCATTGATGGGAACATGCCATCACGGTAGTGGTTCCAGTGACCAGAAGTTTCATATAACTCTCTGCTTCCTAATACTGGAGTGTATACGTGATCATAACCTAAGCTTGCTTCTTTATCAACGATGTAACGCTCGATAATACGACGAATTGTTGCACCTTTTGGTAACCAAAGTGGTAAACCTTGTCCTACTTTTTGGCTATTAGTAAATAGTTTTAATTCTTTACCTAATTTACGGTGATCGCGCTCTTTCGCTTCTTCAAGCATACGTAAGTGCTCATCTAGTTCTGCTTTCTTAACGAATGCAGTACCGTAAATACGTTGTAACATTTTATTATTGCTATCGCCGCGCCAGTAAGCACCTGCAACGCTTAATAATTTAAACACTTTAATTTTCCCTGTAGATGGAAGGTGAACACCACGGCAAAGGTCGAAGAATTCGCCTTGCTCATAGATTGAAATAACTGCATCTTCTGGAAGGTCGTTAATTAAATCTAATTTTAACTCATCGCCAATTTCTTCAAAGCGACGAAGTGCTTCTGCACGTGGTACTTCATGACGAACGATTTCTAAGTTCTCGTTCACGATTTTTTGCATTTCTTTTTCGATTTTCTTGAAGTCTTCAACTGTAATTGCTTCTTCCATATCGATATCGTAATAGAAGCCATTTTCAATTACTGGGCCAATGCCAAGCTCAAGCTTAACATCTTTATATAAACGTTTTAACGCTTGTGCTAAAAGGTGGGCTGTTGAATGGCGTAAAATATATAAGCCATCTTCAGAATCTAATGTAATAATAGAAACTGCACCATCTTCTTCGATTGGTGTAACAAGATCGATCATCTCATCGTTTAATTTTCCAGCTACAGCTTTTTTCTTTAAGCCTGGGCTAATAGAAGCTGCGATTTCTTCAGTTGTTACGCCTTTTGGAAACTCCTTCACAGCTCCATCAGGGAAAGTAATTTTAACTACATCTGCCATCACTGGTCACTCCTCTTTTTCTCAAAATAAAAAACACTCATCCCATAAAAAGGGACGAGTGTTGAATTCGTGGTTCCACCCTTGTTCCAATTAACATGATCGTTAATTGCTCAAGTTCAACATAACGGTGTTGTCCGTTAGCAATTACTAAAAGAATCGTTCACTGCTAAAGTTTAGAGGTGGTAAGTAATAATCCCGTACTAGGAAGCTCACACCCTAAGGCTTCCCTCTCTGAAAATCGTAGAAAACTACTCATGTCCTCATCATGACATTTCGATATATTTCATTTATGTAGGTAATTATATGCTCAAAAACTTAGAAAATCAAGGGCGTTACCTTTATTTTTTAAATTTTTCACATTGCGCTCAAAATCATGTAATCCATGTAATTGGACCCGTTCTTGAAACACATTTCGCAAAGTAATAATCATATTATGGTCTTGTTCCTTCGTATATAAATAAATCTTTTTTGGCGAAATAGAAAGAAGCGGCGCAATTACTTTTGTATCAATATATACATCATTTTGCTTTAATAATTCTTCATCTATATATTGGACCAACTTCTCCTGTTTTAAACGTCTACCTTTATCATCATAAAAGATAAAGCTTTCATCAAAAATAAGATGCACACAGGACAAGCGTGATTTACGGCTACTCACTTGTTGCCGAAGCGTTTCAATGAACATTTGGTATTCTTGCTCCATCTTATACTCATCAATTGCCACTTCCGCAAGTTTAGCCACCATTTCCCTATATGTACGAAGACGAAAACGGATATATGATGAAAACGAGAATGAGAGCGGATCACAAAGCCAATTATTTAAAGAAGACTTAATATATGACTCAAATGCGTTACGAGTTAAATCCTGAGCTACACCTTTTCTTCTTCCCTTTAAAATCTCATGTGCCATGTGCAATATTTGATGACACTCTTCTTGTTCTTCATAAAAAAACTTTTCTTTTAAGATCGTATAAATCCACTCATTTTGTTTCACATTCACAATGAAATACACCATTACTGGCAATAAGATCTTTTCAATATAATTCGATTCATGTACTGGTATGTGAATCACCACTTTTTGCTCCTGTAAATACACACTCGTTTCCTTATATAACACTTCCGCTCTTTTCAGCAATTGTCTATATACGTGCATAGCATCATTTTTTTCTTCGAAGCAAATTTCAATCACTTTTGTCCCCCCTTTTATCCCTGCTCTAAAGGACTGTATCTATACGTTACAAATCCTATAAGAGTCCTTTCCGCGTGAAGTTCACTCTTAGTAGAATTACATTTCCTATCGTTAGAAAATCCACTCAATCTGGCTTGCTAATTTTATATATATTAAGGGAGGGAGAAAAAAATGATACAAGCTACTATGAATTTTTTATTGTATACTTTATTTATCACTAAAAGGGGGTATGTGAATGTTCGAATATAAATTCGTAAAAGTCGAATTCCATTGGGGGCTCACTCGCTCAAAACTAGCTGAAGACTACCAAGAAATTATTCAAGAACATGCTAGAGATGACTGGAGGTTCGTACAGATTGTCGCCCCTACGATTGGCAGTTCTGGACAACCTGAATATTTCGACCTCATATTTGAAAAGAAAATATCACTATAATACAAAAGAGCAAGCTTCTCAGCTTGCTCTTTTACTTATGACGACGATTTTTCCCACCAATCGGAATTGGTTTCGCTAAATATTTAATTCGTTCCATAATACGTGCTGCCTTCATTTCTTCAGCCTCACCACGCTGTGTATACGTTAAATGGTGTTCCAGTTGTTTAAAATCAAAATTAGACGTAAAGAACGTCGGTAAGTTTTCTAACATACGGAATTGCAAGATTGCACCAAGCACATCGTCACGCACAAAGCTTGACATTGCTTCTGCCCCGATATCATCTAACATTAAAACTTGTACGCGTTTAACCGCATCAATCTTTTCACCAATCGAATTATCTTGAATCGAACTTTTGATTTCACGTAAAAATTCTGGGAAGTATACGAGCATCGAACTTATTTTCTTTCGAGCAAGCTCGTTCGCAATTGCTCCTAAAAGGTACGTTTTTCCTACACCAAATTTACCGTACAAATATAAACCTTGTGCTTTTTTACCTGGTTCATATGTACTTAAAAATTCATTCGCTGCACCAATTGCATCGATACGTGCATTTAAATCAGAAGGGTCTAAGTTTTCCATAGTTGCCTGTAAAATATCCGTTGGCATATATACACTTTGAACGAGTTTTTCATATTTCTTTCTCTCGTCATGTGCTACTTTTCTAACGCAGCGATCATATTGAATATCAATCATTTTCCCTTGAATAACAAGCTTTGGCTCGTACCCTTGCAGCATATTTTTACATGAACCTAAATCCGGACAATCCACGCAACCTACACTTTGTCCAATATATTCATATAGCTTCACAAGACTGCGCTCAATCATAGAAGTCGTTACTTCACCTTTATGTTCGTCTATAAATTCTTTCACACGCGGATGCGCCATTACTTCTGCCTTTAATACTTCATATCTATTTTTAAATTTTTCATTTCCCATTAATTTTGCAAATGAATTTTGAATATGCTCCATTTTCTCACCTCAAAGAGCGTTCATTCTCTTCTATTAATCACGCTTATATTTTTTTAACACTTCTTCTAATCGTTTTCGTTCATCTTCTAACGTACTTGCATCTTTTTCTACACTTACATCTTTCTTCGCCGTTTCTTTCTCTTGTTCCTTCGGCTCTTCTTCCTTAAGCCAATCTGGTACCATTTCTTTCCGTACCGTTTTCTTCGCCGTACGGCCTTTTTTCTTCGTCTCAGCCCACTCTTGATATTGACGGTTCTCTTCTTTCGCTAACGCCATCGCGTCCGCTACTGTACCAACCTTTTTACGTGCCCAATGCCCAGCAATCTTCTCGACATACGTTTTCGCAAGTTTCATATCTGAGCGTAGCATAACGTAATAAATAAGTACATTCACAACTCCTGGTGTCAATTTTTGATTAATCATGACATCTTCAACGATTTGCAAGTCCGCTTTCGTTGCCTCTGCACCACCAGAAATCTCTTTCAATAATTGTTTTGGCGAGATTTCCTCTAGCTGCTTTATTAGCATCTCCTCTTGCGATGAAGGCTCTTTCTCTTTCATCGTACGTGCAGCATGAGGCTGTACTCTTTCACTTAATACCGGTAATGCTTGACCATTTTCAAATTGATACCAATCGCGAGCTCCTTTTCTAAGCCTTTCCATATCAATTGTTTGCATCTCTGTCACCGCACCAAGAACGATATTTTGCATCGATAACACATCTACACCATACACGTAAGCAAGTGTTATAACGCAGTCTCTTACTTGACCTGTAATCGACTTTTTAGGAACAAGAGCGGACAATCCATCTACAAATAAAGAGAAATCAAAGAAATCATTCCAAACTTTCGGAGCGTCTCCCTTCTCGTTACTTGGCATAGTTGTCGTTTTTGGGATACGAAGATCTTCTTGCGCATGCTCAAGCTGTCCTGGATTAAACGAACCAAACACATCATTGAAAGAGCGCGTAACATTTTCATAAGAAGCAAAATCAAATTCTTCTTCTAAGAAATATTGCTTTACTTGATTATATTTTGTCCGACTCAATCGATTGTATAAAAAGATACTTAAAACAATATCATCAAAAAACTGCTTTGGAGATAAAGGTGGTTGCAACTCATATATGAACATTCGAATATCTTTTTCTTTCTTAATATATACCTTCAAAAGCCCAATTGCCTCTAACTTTACTCGTTCCTCATATATTTCAGGAAGTTGCATTTGCATAGTCACCATAAGGGAATGATGTGTATTCTCTTTTCCAAATACACGATCTTGCTCTAGCTCCCCCCATAGTGTCATGTATAAGCTAAAAGCTCTACTACCTATTAACGGCTGATACAACATCGTTAATACTTTTCGGTCGTAATTATGCAGTAGCCCTTTCGCACTTACTTTATAACGATCAATCGGCAATAGCTCCATCCATGACTGTTTTTCCATTATTGCTTTTCCTTTCTCTCATCCAATCTATCCTCTACTTCATTCGTTCTATCTTCATTATATAAATTCTTAGTGAAAAAGAGCTATTAGCTTACGCTTCTAGCTCTCTTATCCTATTACTTACGGTATGTAAAGAGAATAAAATACAACTTCTACTCTCTTTCTTTTTGCAGTATATCTTTTAATTCTTCAATAAATACATTTAAATCTTTAAATTGACGATATACAGAAGCAAAGCGTACGTAAGCAACATCATCAATATCGCGAAGTTCTTCCATAACAATTTCACCAATCATATCACTTTTCACTTCTGATATACCTAAATTACGCAGTTCACGTTCCACGCTTTGTGTTACTTCTTCTAATTGTCTTAAAGATACTGGTCTTTTTTCACACGCTTTAATTAAACCACGTAAAATCTTTTCTTTATTAAACTCTTCTCGTGTGCCTTCTTTTTTTACAACGATAAGAGGTGACTCTTCTACCCTTTCAAAGGTCGTAAAGCGACTTAAGCAACTTTCACACTCTCTCCTTCTTCGAATAGAGCGCCCCTCGTCTACCGGACGCGAATCTAACACTCTTGTACCATTATGAGAAC
This sequence comes from Bacillus cereus group sp. BfR-BA-01382, assembly GCF_022663475.1. Taxonomy (NCBI): domain Bacteria; kingdom Bacillati; phylum Bacillota; class Bacilli; order Caryophanales; family Bacillaceae; genus Bacillus; species Bacillus cereus group sp. BfR-BA-01382. The sequence goes on along the minus strand of NZ_JAKUFQ010000007.1, from coordinate 102,666 downwards.
AGGATGGACAACGCAATTCATTCACTCCTTTACACTATACTCTTTATTTTTCTCTACTCACTTCACCTAAAATATATATACAATATTATATAACTCATTCTAACTCTCTTACCACTTTAAGTTTCAGCGCATCACTTTATCATCTCATCCTTAAAAATAAGATGGTATATAGGGCACTACCTCATTTGCAAGAGTACAATTTATTCAACTAACCAGTACGTTATATTACCTCTTTTTTATAAACTAAAAAAGAGGTGCATTATACACCTCTTTACATTTTAAATCAATTATGTTCTTTTTTAAAGAGCTTTTGTTTCTCTCTGCTTAATTTCGAAGCTACCAGTGCCTCGAGGAAGCTCGATGCTCTCACGCGTTTTCGCGTTTAAACCTTCTGCAATATATTCTGCAGCAACATTTGGATCAATACGATCCCCACAAGTATAAACATCAATACTCGCGTAACCGTGCTCCGGAAAGCTATGAATTGTTAAATGTGATTCCGAGATAATTACTACTCCACTTACACCTTGTGGTGCAAATTTATGGAAAGCAACCTCACGCACTTCAGCACCAGCTCTTAGTGCTGCATCCACAAATAATTGTTCAATATACGGCATGTCATTAAGCTTGTCGAAATCGCAATCCCAAAGTTCAGCGATCACGTGACGACCCATCGTATCCATAGTATCCATTCTACAGTTCCCCCTTGTAAATTTATTCTAACTGTTCGAATTGAAAACTAATTTGCAATTTGGCTTGCTCCACTACCACGGGGGAAAGTTAGTCCAGAGAGGTCCTAACCCTTTAAGTAGTGACTACGTACCTCAGCTCTTAAGTTTACGAGTGTTAGTATACTTTGTTTATTTTCATTTTGCAACAACAGTTTTTTCGATTTTCTGTCATATTTTCCTCTTTACTTTTCCCTAAAAAAAATAAACGATTCACAAATGCAGTAATCACAACGTTTCGTGGTATGTCCACTTTTTAAAATATACTCATATAATTTTTTTCCTTTTCAGAAAAAAATAAAAAAAGAGGGCAAATATTGCCTTGCCCTCCCCCTTATTCACTTAAATGTGTTGCACATTTTCTTGTTTCGCTAACTCTTCAACAACTAACGTTACAAGATCTACAACACGACGAGAGTAGCCCCACTCGTTATCATACCAAGCAAGTACTTTCACTTTACGATCACCCATTACCATTGTAGATAAACCATCAATGATAGCTGAGTGTGTATTTGTATTAAAGTCGATAGATACTAAAGGCTCTTCGCTGAATTCTACAATACCTTTTAACGCACCGTTTGCAACCGTTTTGAAAGCTTCATTAATAGCTTCAACTGTCACATCACGTTTTACGTCTACTACTAAGTCAACAAGAGACACGTTTGGCGTTGGTACACGAAGTGCCATACCATGAAGTTTTCCGTTCAAGTGCGGAAGAACTTTTGCTAGCGCTTTCGCGGCACCTGTCGTTGTCGGAATGATTGATTGTCCGCAAGCACGCGCTCTTCTTAAATCTTTATGTGGGTTATCAATATTTTTTTGGTCATTTGTATAAGCGTGAACAGTCGTCATTAAACCGTTTTCAATTCCGAACTGCTCATCTAACACCTTTACAACAGGCGCTAAACAGTTTGTTGTACAAGATGCATTTGAAATAACAGTATGTTTTGTAATATCTAATTGGTCTTCATTCACACCAACTACAATTGTTACATCTTCATTTTTACCAGGCGCTGTTAAAATAACCTTTTTCGCTCCAGCTTCAACGTGAAGAATTGCTTTTTCTTTTGAATTAAATTTACCAGTTGCTTCAATTACAACTTCAACACCTAAATCTGTCCAAGGCAATTCCTTTGGATCGCGGTTGTTTAAAAGGCGAATCATTTTTCCATCAACTAATAAGTGATCTTCAAATGCTTCTACTGTTCCGTCAAACTTACCATGAACTGTATCATATTTAATTAAGTGTGCTAACGTTTCAGATGGATAGCTTGCATTGATTGCTACAATTTCGAATGCGCTTTCTTTTATTGCTTGACGAAATACCATTCTCCCAATACGTCCAAATCCATTAATTGCCACACGAGTCATAATATGTTATCCCCCTTGAATGCGTTATACTATTTATCTCCAATCCCAATAATAGTATAACACAAAAAGGAGATATGTCACTAAGCATTTTCATTAATTTCACAATTTTTTAGTCAATAATGTTCCATTTCTTTAAAATCACCTGCAATTGTGTTTTCGTTCCCATAATTGTGCCATCATTATTTATCACTTCATCTGCATTTTTCACTTTTTCCGCTAACGGCATTTGAGATTGAATACGCGCCGTTGCTTCTTCTTCGGAAAAACCATTTCGTTTCATCAAACGTTCTAATTGTGTATCAGGAGTAACTGCTACAACTAAAACACGGTCAACGAGACTTGTTAATTTACTTTCAAATAAAAGAGGGATATCTAACACAATCGCTTGCATACTTTCTTTTATGTACATTTCCTTTTGTCTATTCATTTCCTCACGTACTGCAGGATGAACAATTTTGTTTAACTGCAATCGTTTTTCTTCATTATAGAAAACGACACTCCCTAATTTCGGCCGATCCAGTTCTCCGTCTTTTTGCAACACTTCCGTTCCAAATACTTCTACTATTTTGTTATATGCTGGTTTTCCTCGCTCTACAACTTCTCGCGCAATAATATCTGCATCAATAACTGGTATGCTCAATTCACGAAACATTTGAGACACTGTACTTTTTCCACTTGCAATGCCTCCTGTTAATCCAATTACTACTGTCATCATAATCCTCCTCATAATAAAAGGCGCGAAACTAATGTTCCACGCCCATACTTACATTTTCCAAATTCCAATAATAATGAGTAATACTCCAGGCAGGAATGTAAATTTTTGTAACCACTTCATATTCGATAAAACCGTCCCAAGTTTCATTCCAATAAACAAAAACAAAGAACTCATAACTGCAACTAATATCGCCATCATAGCGGGTGCATACCCTAATAAAGATGCACCAATTCCGGCACCAAATGAATCTACAGAAAGAGCGATACCAAGAAGTAATGCTTCTCCTGCAGAAATGGTGCCTGATTTATCAAAATCTGCTACAGTCGGTTTCCGTAAAATTTGAATTACTAGCCCTAGCGAGGCAATCTCTAATTTCCAGACCTTCTCCTCTTGCTTCGGTTCTTCTTTTTTCTCACTTCGAAAAAATTGATATAACACCCAAATCCCTATTCCAATAAGAACAAGCCCACCGATACGCGTTGCGATAACAGGTGAAAATATTTTCGCGATCATATGTCCAATTCCCATTGAAACAAGCATAACAGCCGCTGAACAGATTCCGATAATTATAATTGATTTTAGTGGAATTCTTACGCTTCTTAACCCATATGTTAGCCCTACACTACAGCTATCTAAGCTTAATGTAAAAGCTAATAAAATAAGAGATAAATAAAGGTACATCGGTAAGCTCCTCCCTTATACATAGCTCTGCTGTATGTATATGACAAATGCCTATCCGATGTTATCTCTTTTCTATATTCTAGGCTGACAAATTGGGCAGTAATGCGTTCCTCGCCCGCCAACTACTGTTTTTTCTAATATCGTACCACAAGTTACACACGGCTCTCCTTTTTTTCCATATACATTTAGGAGTTCTTGGAATGAACCAATTTGCCCTTGTGAGTTGATATACGTCCGAATTGTACTTCCGCCACGTTTTACCGCTTCACCTAACGTTGTAACGGTAGCCTCATAAATCCGCTCAATTTCTTCTACTGTTAAAGAAGAAGCTTCCCGTTCCGGATGAATTTGAGAACGGAATAAAACTTCATCAACATATATATTTCCAAGCCCTACTAAAAGACGCTGGTCCAATAGCACAACTTTTATTTTACGATTTGTCTTTTGCAATCTTTCTTGTAAATACTGCGGTGTCAATTCAGCATCAAACGGCTCCGGACCTAAGTCAGCAAGAGGCATTTGATTCATCTCTTCACCTTTCTTAAAGAGATGCATCGTACCAAACTTTCTCACATCTTTATAATGTAATTCAGTTCCATCTGTAAATAAGAAACGGACGTGCGTATGTTTATCAATCGGCTCATCCTCTTGATGTAGTAAAAACTTACCTTCCATACGCAAATGTGAAACAATAACATAATTTGTTACATATAGAAGCAAAAACTTTCCTCTTCGCTTTATATTTTCAATCTTCTCGCCTTTTAGCATTTCTTTAAAGATTTCTGCATCATCCGGTCGTTTCACTATTTTTGGATAAGTAACAATAACATCTTCAATCGTTTTTCCTGTTACAAGATTTTCAAGTGTCCGTCTGACGTTTTCAACCTCTGGTAATTCAGGCATTTCATCACTTCCTTATTTTGCGTCGTACCAAGTTGGACCGTAAGAATAATCAACTTTCAGCGGAACTGCGAGTTCAATTGCATGCTCCATTACTTCAGGTACAAGCTGCTCTAATTTTTCAATTTCTTCTTTTGGTGCTTCAAATATTAATTCATCGTGTACTTGTAGAAGAAGACGCGCTTGTAAGCCTTCTTCTTCTAAACGATCTGCCATAATAATCATCGCTTTTTTAATAATATCTGCTGCAGTACCTTGAATTGGTGTATTCATCGCTGTACGCTCAGCAAAGCTACGTAAATTGAAATTACGACTCGTAATTTCTGGAATATAACGGCGACGATTTAATAATGTGGCCACATATCCTTTTTGTTTCGCATCTTTTACGATGTCCTCCATGTATTCTTGTACACCAGGGAAACTTTCTAAATACTTTTCAATAAATTCCGCTGCTGCTTTTCTTGTAATCCCTAAGTTTTGCGAAAGACCATAATCACTAATACCATACACAATTCCGAAGTTAACAGCTTTCGCTTGTCGTCTCATATTTGAAGTTACTTCATCTTTTTCAACGCCAAATACATCCATAGCTGTTTTCGTATGAATATCCATGTCATGTTGGAATGCTTCAACTAGCCCTTTATCATTTGCAATATGAGCTAATACACGCAGCTCGATTTGTGAATAATCAGCCGCATACATAATCCAACCTTCTTCTGATGGAACAAATGCCTGACGAATCTTTCTTCCTTCTTCTAATCGAATCGGGATATTTTGCAAGTTCGGATCCGTCGAACTTAATCGACCTGTTTGTGTTAACACTTGATTAAAACGAGTATGAATTTTAGATGAATCTTCATGTACAACTTTCAGTAAACCTTCAATGTAAGTTGAATTTAGTTTCCCTAATTGACGATAATGTAAAATGTTTGGAATAATTTCATGGTGATCCATAAGCTTATCTAGTACATCAGCTGACGTAGAATAACCTGTTTTCGTCTTTTTAATAACCGGTAAGTTTAAATTCTCAAACAGAATAACACCTAGCTGCTTCGGTGAATTAATATTAAATTCTGTTCCCGCAAGCTTATAAATTTCCTGTTCCATTTCCTTTAATCTGCCTGCAAGTTCTTCTCCCATATTACGAAGACGCTCTGTATCAACTTTTACACCTTTTACTTCCATATCAGCTAATACACGCGCAAGTGGTAATTCTAACTCTGTAAACAGTTCATATTGCTCATTCTTCTCTAACTCTTCAACGAATGTTTGCTTTACATCATATAATACATGCACTTTACGAGCTACATGCTCCGCTACTACTTTTAACTCTGGAACAGCACGCTTCGCGCCTTTTCCATAAACTTCTTCGTCAGATTTCACAGCATGCGTTTCTTTCATTTTCGCTACAGTACGGAAATCTTTATCTGTATCAGCCGGATCAAGTAAATAAGCAGCGATTAATAGATCAAAGTCAACCCCTTGTATATCTATACCGTTCCATTTCAGTGCAACGATTGCACGCTTCGCATCAAATGTATGCTTTCTCATCTCTCCATCTGCAAGCCAGTCTTTAAATGCATCTGACTTAAGAGCAATGTCCTTTTGAATAAAGTAGCAACCATTTTCATTTTGAATACCAAAACCTTGAATATCTGCTTTATGATAGTTATCTTCTTGTACTTCAACAATAAGCGCACTATCTTGCTGAAGCATTTCTTCGGTAACTTCTTCCACAATATCAAATGTAATATCATCTAATTCAGCTGGAGCCGTTTCTTCTGGCGTAACACCTAATTTATTTAAAAGAGATGTAAATCCTAAACTCTCGAACATTGGAACGACATCACTTGCTTCATATCCTTTATATTCCATATCATCCACATGCACTGTAATCGGCGCATCTGTAATGATAGTTGCAAGATCTTTACTCATAAGAGCTTGGTCTTTATTTGCTTCCAGTTTTTCTTTTAATTTCTTCCCGCTTACTTGATCTAGATTGTCATACACTTCTTCAACCGTTCCAAACTGTGTTAACAATTTAATCGCAGTTTTTTCACCAACTCCTGGTACACCCGGAATATTATCTGATTGGTCTCCCATTAAACCTTTCATATCGATAATTTGCTTTGGTGATAAGCTATATTTCTCAAATAAAGCTTCTTTCGTATATTCATCTACTTCCGTAATCCCTTTTCGCGGAATACATACAAGCGTGTTATCAGAAACAAGTTGAAGTAAATCTTTATCTCCTGAAATAACTTTTACACTTGCTCCTTGTTCGCTTGCTTCTTTTGCTAGCGTTCCCATAATATCATCCGCTTCATAATTTTCCAATTCATAACGCGGTACGTTGAATGCATCAAGCATCTCACGAATAAACGGGAATTGTTCTGATAATTCAGGTGGGGTCTTTTGACGTCCGCCTTTATACTCACTATATGTTTTATGACGGAATGTCGTTTTACCCGCATCAAATGCTACTAACATATGCGTCGGTTTTTCTTCCTCTAATATTCTCATTAACATCATTGTAAAACCGTAAATTGCGTTCGTATGTATACCTTTGTCGTTATTTAAAAGCGGTAGTGCAAAGAAAGCACGATACGCGATATTATTACCATCTACTAATACGACCTTTTTTTCCAAATCAGAAACCTCCCCATGCAAATTTGAAATGATTTTTTTCACAGAAAAAAACCGTTCCTTTCCTCTCTCTATATTAACATGACTAATAGAGAGAAGAAAAATAACGGTTCTTTTCTTTCATATATAAAACAGACTTATATTGGCATAAAGGGAAGTGACGAGAACAGTTTAACTATTCTCGTCCAAAATTACTCCTTGGATGAAGGGGTTTTCATGTATTATATTAACAGAGCTTTATTAATATTTAATTAAGACATTGTTAATATATTGTAAACATCCTTCATCCTATTTTTCAGTTGCTGATTTCGGTAAAACAACTGTAAACGTTGTCCCTTCTCCAACTTCACTATCTACTGTAATCGTACCTTGATGCGCCTCTACTAAATGCTTTACAATTGATAATCCAAGGCCTGTACCACCAGTATTTCTACTTCTCGCTTTATCCACTCGGTAAAAGCGTTCAAAAATACGCGGAATTTCCTCTTTACTAATACCAATTCCAGTATCCGATACTTTTATATAAGCATTATATTTATCTTCCGCTAACTCTACTGAAACAACGCCTCCAGCCGGTGTATATACGATCGCGTTATTAATTAAATTAATAAAGATTTGTTTCAGACGACTTGGATCTCCAATAACAGAGGCACGTTTTAATACATTCACTTGTAAAGAGATTTCTTTTTCTCCTGCTTTATTATCAAGCACCATATGAATATCTTCAAGCAGCCCCTTCATATCAACGGTTCCCATATTTAATTTAAATCCTTGTTGTTCGATCTTCGACAAATCTAATAAATCTTCAATTAACCCTTGCATGCGCTCACTTTCTTTTAAAATAATGTGCAAGAAATGTTCGCAGAATTTTTTATTATCCATCGCTCCGTCTAAGAGTGTTTCTGAAAAACCTTTAATAGAAGTAATCGGTGTCTTTAATTCATGAGAAACATTCGCTAAAAAGTCTTTTCTCATTTGTTCTAATTTCTTTAACTCTGTTATGTCATGGAATACGAGAACAATCCCTTTCCATTCATGGTTTGTCCCGATAATCGGTGCTCCATATACTTCAAAGTGCTTCCGCTCAATTCCAAGTGGCAATAACATTTGTTTACGCACTTTCACTTCTGTCATAAAGATTTCTTCTACAAGCTCAATAATTTCTGTATGATGAAACGATTCATAATATAAGCGATCTAAATATTCTTCATCTGTTACGTGAAAAGTTTCCTTATAAGAGCGGTTTACAAGGTTTATATATCCGCGGCTATCAATTAAAATCATTCCGCTTCCCATATTTTCAATTAACGTATGCAGACGATCTTGCTGCATTTCTTGTTCCAGTGTCATCTCTTGTAAGTTACGAGCTAAAATATTAATTGCTTTACTCAGCATTCCTGTTTCGTCCGAATGACTTTCGTATGCACGTGCTTTATAATTACCCTTCGCCAATTCAATTGCAACTTTCGTAACTGATTCAATCGGCCTAATATATTGCCCTGTAATTTTCATACCTAAAAATACAACTACGAGACAAGCAATGACAAATCCGATAATTAATAATCCCCACGTTTTTTGATGTACGTCTCTTAAAGGATCGATTGTACTTTTCACCAAAATGTATCCTTGTTTTCCTTCTACATCTTGAACGAACACCGTATGATAAAATTGATTCTTTCGATCTGTCTCTTTCGTAATCACTTTACTTCGTTGTTTTGCCACTTCCGAAGAAAGTTCTTGAATCGTCTCTGGACTAAATGCCAATTCTTGTCCTTTTCTATATTGAACTTTCTTTTTTTCATTCACAAATACGATAGAAGCTGGTATTTTTTCTTCTAACTTTTCAAATACGTATGGATTTTTTAGGACCTTATCAAAACCTTGCTCTTCTGCTAACGCCGCAACATACTCCGTCTCTTTTACCATTCTCTCTTTAGCATGATCTATATAGTAGTTTTCAAACACAGTTTCTAGCAATAAGCCTAGTCCAACTAAAATAAATACAATAAGAGAAACAAATGTAAAAAGAAGCCTGGAACGAAATTTATTCATTCCCTTTTGGCTCCTCTAATTTATATCCTAAACCACGTATCGTTTTAATGTACGTCGGTTTTTTCGTATTTTGTTCAATTTTATCGCGCAAATGGCTAATATGAACATCAACAATTCGTGTATCACCAGCAAAATCGTAATTCCATACAGCACTTAATAATTGATCACGCGTCAACACGCGACTTTTATTTTTCGCGAGATACACAAGTAGTTCAAATTCTTTTGGTGTTAATTCAAGCTTTCTTCCTTGGAAATAAGCCTCATAAAACTCCGGTAAAATTTTAAGTTCTGCAATTGTAATGCTATCTTCATCTGGCGCTTCTGCAACTTGTTCTTCTTGTTGTAATTTCGTGCGGCGCAAAATTGCCTTCACACGAGCAACAACTTCTCTTGGACTAAATGGCTTCGTCATATAATCATCTGCCCCAAGTTCAAGACCTAGCACCTTATCAAACTCATCATCTTTTGCCGTTAACATTAAAATCGGCGTCATAACGCGCTGCAATCGTAATTCTTTACACACTTCCATACCATCCATTTTCGGAAGCATTAAATCTAATATAATTAAATCTGGGCGTTCTGTTGTCGCTTTTTGAAGCGCCATTTCTCCATCCATCGCTGTTATAACTTCAAACCCAGCTTGTTGTAAATTAAATTCAATTAAAGTTAAGATAAATTCCTCATCATCAACTACTAAAATACGATTGTTCATTCTTTTCCTCCAAGTTATAGACTTGAAACCTTCTTCATCCTAGTATTTCCCCCGTTATTCTCATCATACTAGAAAACAAGGTCCCTCTCAATATAATTGTCTATTCATGGAGATCGTTTGTGTAGAATTGAGAAAGTAGACGTAATTACGCTTCACCTGCAACTACACAGGATTTTGCCAAACTTTATAGATTGCTCTCTCTTCTTTAAAGCTCACTTCCGTATGAACTATAAAGTGAAACTTTAATCAGTGGGGGTTGTTCATTCCCCACTGATTATTAGTTGAATCAATCGGGCTTTTACGGGCAGTTGATTCCCGACCTAACTTCTTTGCTTTCGCTGAATTTTGAGGTGGGATCTTACTGCCCGTTAATGCGGGATAAAATCTTGATTTTGTGCTAGGAAAAACGAAAGAGCATACGCTATTTTATAATCTAGCGTTTCATATCCATCAAATAATCTCCCGTACATTTCATTCGCGATCGAATCGCCCCACACTTCAGTTTCTCGTATCGTTTCAAAGATAACTTCTTCTTTTTTCCACCTCACTTAAAAGAATCACTCCTTTCATTGACTTCAATTACCGATATTTATATCATTAATCTTAATATATAAATTAATACAATCAGGAGGTCTATTATGCGACTAATACTACCCATTCTATCTTTAGCAGTCACATGTATCCTTGCTTTCAACGCTCCGAGCTGGGATACGATTAAAACGGGTTGCTCAGAATTTGCTGAAGGGTTCAAAGAAGGATTCTTCAACTAAAAATAGCGCTAGCATCCTTATTCAAGGTATGCTAGCGCTATTCATATTTTCATCTTTTAAAAATTATCTAATGCTTTTTCCATAATGGAAACAGATTTATAAGGTGGCGTTACTGTTAATGAACCCTTTACAACAGTTTCTCCTTTTTCATCATGAGCAGATACAAGCATATCAATTGTATGTTCCTCCTCAGAAACAGCCACAACTTCAAAGTGGATTTGTAACGTTTCATAATGGTGAACATGCTTCACGAACGTAAGGTCCTTCCTAGTAATATGACTTCCTGGACCCGGTAAATATTTCGTAACTGCCGTTGTAATCATTCCCGTTAGCATAATGCTTGGTACAATCGGCTTTTCATACGGAGTTTGGGATGCGTAATCATGCTGAATATATAATGGATTGGCATCATTCGTTAACCCTAAGTACAATAACAAATCTTTATCCTCAATTTTTTCAGTGATAGATAATTTCTCTCCTACTGTAATTTCATCCATTTTACGACCAATTTGAACTTTTTTCTTTAACATGTTACAACCCCCTCCGATTTTTTCACCTTATTATCCTACTAAAAGCGATACCTTATCCGAAATTTACTATGATGAGGGCAATGTATAGTATAAATCTACAGTTTCATTATAGGATATTACAAATGATAGCGTTTTCATATTATTTCAAAAAAACAATTCGGTAAATAGTAGAAAAAGATTCGGAATCCCGAATCTTTTTCACTACTATTCAATTATTAAACAAGAACTTTCATTACGTTACGTACAGATTCTACAGAGCGATCTAACGCTTCTTTTTCATCTGCAAGAAGTTCTAATTCAATAATTTTTTCAATTCCGTTACCACCTAGAATTACTGGTACCCCTAAGTAAAGGTCACTATAACCATACTCACCTTCAAGGTACGCAATAGCTGGTAATACACGGCGTTGATCTTTTAAGATTGCTTCTGTCATTTCAACTAAAGAAGCTGCTGGTGCGTAATATGCACTACCGTTTCCTAATAAGCCTACAATCTCACCGCCACCTTTACGTGTACGTTCTACGATTGCTTCTAAACGCTCTTTCGGAATTAACGTTTCTAACGGAATACCGCCTGCATAAGAATAACGCACAAGAGGTACCATGTCGTCACCATGTCCACCAAGAACAAATCCTGTAATGTCTTTTACAGAAAGATTTAATTCTTGTGCGATGAATGTACGGAAACGAGCTGTATCTAATACGCCCGATTGGCCAATTACACGCTCTTTCGGGAATCCTGCTTCTTTAAATACAGAATATGTCATTGCATCAACTGGATTTGTTAACACAACAATAATTGCATTTGGTGAATGTTTTGCAATGTCGCGCGTAATACTTTTCATAATTTTAGAGTTCGTTGCTACTAAGTCATCACGGCTCATACCAGGCTTACGTGCAATACCTGCTGTAATAACGACAACGTCAGAATCAGCAGTATCTGCGTAATCAGATGTTCCAATAATGTTAGCATCAAAACCTTGTACTGGGCTCGCTTCTAACATATCTAACGCTTTCCCTTTTGTTGGATTTTCCAGTTGTGGAATGTCCACTAATACAACATCTGCAAGTTCTTTTTGTGCTAATAAGAATGCCGTTGTTGCTCCTGTAAATCCTGCACCGATGACTGAAACCTTCTTGCGTTTGATTGTCATAATTTACCCCCCGCTTTAATTATGCGTTTTTGATTATCGCTACATCCATGTTTTTAATAAGCTCATTAGCAAACTCAGAACATTTCACTTCTGTTGCACCTTCCATTAGGCGAGCGAAGTCATATGTTACTACTTTTGATGCAATTGTTTTCTCAACTGAATCTGTTACTAATTTCGCAGCTTCGTTCCATCCTAAGTGTTCTAATAATAATACACCTGAAAGAAGAACTGAAGATGGGTTTACTTTATCTAAACCTGCATATTTTGGAGCTGTACCATGTGTAGCTTCAAAGATAGCATGTCCAGTCACATAGTTAATGTTTGCACCAGGTGCAATACCAATTCCACCTACTTGTGCAGCAAGTGCATCAGAGATATAGTCACCATTTAAGTTCATTGTTGCAACAACATCGAACTCACGTGGACGAGTTAAAATTTGTTGTAAGAAGATGTCTGCAATAGAATCTTTTACGATGATTTTTCCAGCCACTTCAGCGTCTGCCATCGCTTTATTCGCTGCATCTTTACCATCTTTTTCAACAATGCGATCATATTCAGCCCAAGTAAATACTTTGTCGCCGAATTCTTGTTCCGCTACTTCGTAACCCCAGTTTTTGAAAGCACCTTCTGTAAATTTCATAATGTTTCCTTTATGAACTAATGTAACAGAAGAGCGTTTTTCGTTAATTGCATATTGAATTGCAGCACGAACAAGACGCTTTGTCCCTTCTTCTGAGATTGGTTTAATACCAATACCAGATGTTTCTGGGAAGCGGATTTTATTAACACCCATTGCTTCTTTTAAGAAAGCAAGAACTTTTTCTGCTTCTGGAGATCCTTGTGCATATTCAATTCCAGCATAAATGTCTTCTGTATTTTCACGGAAAATAACCATATCAGTATCTTCCGGACGTTTTACAGGTGAAGGAACACCTTCAAAATAACGAACTGGACGTAGACATACATATAGATCTAATTCTTGACGAAGTGCTACGTTTAGAGAACGAATACCACCGCCAACTGGAGTTGTAAGTGGACCTTTAATTGCGATTAAATATTCGCGGATTAAATTTAAAGTCTCTTCTGGTAACCACTCGCCTGTTTGGTTGAATGCTTTTTCCCCTGCAAGCACTTCTTTCCAAACGATTTTCTTCTCACCATCATAAGCTTTTTCAACTGCTGCTTCTATTACGCGAGATGCAGCTGCCCAAATATCAGGACCAATTCCATCTCCTTCAATAAATGGAATAATCGGATTGTTTGGTACATTCATAACACCATTAGTTACAGTAATTTTTTCACCTGTCGTCAATGTGATAACCCCCATGTTTGAAATTTCATATGTATGAAACTGAGGGAATAACCCCTCAGTTCAAACCGTTAGTCAAATTAAAATATTCTAATCATTACATCTTTCCGAAAAAATCAGACTTTTGAAAGCGTATTTTCACTATCAAAATAGTGTTTTTTGCTTATCTTTGTGCGATTGGAACATACACTTGATGCGTTGGTCCATTATAATCAGCACGTGGACGGATTAAACGGTTATTTTCATATTGTTCTAGAATATGAGCTAACCAGCCTGACATACGGCTAATTGCAAAAATAGGTGTAAATAAGTCATGGTCAATTCCTAAACAATGGTATACAGAAGCTGAATAGAAATCAACATTTGGTGGAAGACCTTTTTCTTTTGTTACAATGTCTTCAATTTTGATAGACATATTATACCATTTGTCTTCTCCTAAAAGCACGCATAATCTCTTAGACATTTCACGTAAGTGTTTTGCACGTGGATCACCCTGCTCATACACACGGTGGCCAAAGCCCATGATTTTCACTTTATTTTGAAGAGCATTATGAATATATGATTCTACATTTTCTTCTTCGCCAATTTCAGTTAACATCTTCATTACATTTTCATTTGCCCCACCGTGAAGAGGACCTTTTAATGCACCAATTGCTGCTGTAATACCAGAATATACATCTGAAAGTGTAGCTACGCAAACACGTGCAGTAAATGTAGAAGCGTTTAACTCATGATCTGCATGAAGTACAAGTGCCTTATCAAAAGCTTCAATTTCAACTTCATTTGGCTCGCGATCATTTAACATGTACAAGAAGTTTGCAGCTAATGATAAATCCTTTCTTGGCTCAACAATATCTAAACCTTTACGGATTCTCGCGTAAGCAGCAACTAAAGTTCCCACTTGAGCCTGTAATTTAACCGCTTTCAAATAATTAGACTTTTCATCCATAATTTCAGCGCTCTCATCGTATAATGATAGCATGGAAATTGCAGTTCGTAAAACAGACATCGGATGTGCAATTTTTAAATCTACTTGTTTCAAATATGTTAAAATCTCACCTGGAACTTTATAGTATTCAGATACAATTTCATTAAATTCCGCTAGTTCTTTTTCATTAGGAAGCTTGCGGTGCCATAATAAGTACACTACTTCTTCAAACGTAGCATTCTCAGCTAAATCATCAATATTATACCCAACATAAGTTAATGTATCATCAATAATAGAGCTCACAGATGATGTTGTTGCTACTACCCCTTCTAAACCTCGAATAACAGTCATGACATTCTCTCCTTTTCCTGAAAATTCTCCCAACCTTGCTCCTTATATCTATTTGCTCCCCTTATGAATTATGAACGCCCGTTCACTCTTTAGGCAAGCAAAATGCACGATCATGCAAATTTGTTGCGATGTTCCCCTCTTATTGTCCATGGTTTACATGGAAAGCATGAGCGTGAATGTCTCCCCGAATCCTCACGCTCAAAACAACAAGTTAGTGAGGAAAATACATTCCGAAGAGTTTTATGATAAAAACAACATAAAACAATATCATTATAAAATTGTTTTATGTTGTTTTTATTTTATCTGGTGTAAAGTCTCTGCTGTTATGTAACTTTTCAAAGTTTCTAATCCTATTATAAACAATTATCTGACTTTTGTGAACAGAAAGAATTCAAAAATTTTATATTACTATAAAATTCCTTATTTAAACATTTGTATAATACTCATAACCGCATAGGCAATTCCAGCCCCAATTAACGGACCAACAGCAACCCCATTAAATAACGCAACCGCTATAATTGTCCCAAAAACAAGCGCAGTTGTAATATGAGGATCCGTTGTCAACAATTGCACGCCGCCTTTCGCTAACAAAGCGACTGCTACACCTGAAGCTAAAGCAATCCACGCATAATACGATTTCGCCGCTTCTCCAAGTTGTTTAAAACCTATTTCCCCCGTCGCAATCGGTACTAGCACCGCTATTGTAATGACCGTTACACCTAGGTTAATTCCTTTCGTTTGTAAATAAGGAAAGACCTTATCTCCTAAAAACGTAAATTTTAATAGAAATAACACCCCAATAGCTACAGTAAGCGATTGGTTTTTAGCAATAAGTCCTATAATAAGTAGTATGAATAAAAATAACGTTGACTGACTAATCATGTTTACACTTCCTTTCTGAAAATAATGAACTCATTTCCAAACAAAAATACCTTTAAACCTATCGTTATACATGCTATACAGATGCCTATTTATCGATAACACCTTCAATTTTTTATACATTCTAAAAAGAGACTTTCACCAAAAAAATTTAAGCATGTATACATTTTTGAAAACAGTCGTCTCTTCTTTCTTTTCTAATAAGAAACAGGTAAAATAAAAAGAAGAGAAAATGAAGTTTTTACCATATAGTAGTAGCATCACGAATAGGCTTTCACAGCCATTCATATACCGAAAAAAGCAGGCTAAATCCATCATTCCACTATAACATAAAGTAACACTTTAATCAGTTGGGCATCTTCCACTGATTATTGACCTTCATCAATTGGGCTTTGGCGGGAGATTTACTGCCGCTAAAGTAAGACTTTAATCAGCAGAGCACGCTAGTTATAAGTTGAACGAATTAGGATAATCCAAATCGGAATGGGAGGTATACATCTTTGAACCGAAACTTACTATATATGATATTGCGACTCATATTTGTCATTGTAGCAACGATAGCTGGGTTCTATGTATTACTATACATGTCAGGGCTTATCTATCCTTTTATTATCGCTTTTGCATTTGCTTATTTGATTAATCCTGTCGTCAATTTCCTTAATCAAAAACTACAATTTCCTCGCGCACTAGCAGTACTCGTTAGCTTAATTCTCGTATTTGGAGCTATCGTTGGACTTGTTACATATCTTGTGACTGAAGCAATATCTGCCACAACATACTTACTCCAACTTGTTACAGTAAAGTTTCCGGATATCGTTACATTCGCTCAGCAATTTGCACTTAATCATATTATGCCTCTCTACGATGATTTAATCTCTAAATTTAATCATCTTGGAGAACCACAGCGCTATACAATTACACAAAACATTCAAAACTTAGGAACAGAAGCAACAACACAAATGAAAGAACTTTTAACCGCCATTATAAGCGGATTAACAAATTTCATTAGTGCACTGCCAACAACGTTAACTGTCCTTGTATTCATTTTATTAGCCACTTTCTTCATTAGTTACGATTGGCACCGTCTTGCTCAAAAAACAAGAAAATTACTACCAAATCGTGTACATGGCTACGGAAAAACTATTTTTGTCGACTTAAAAAAAGCTTTATTTGGTTTTGTGAAAGCACAACTTACACTCGTATCTATGACAACCGTCATTGTACTGATCGGACTTTTAATATTACGCGTACCATACGCCATTACTATTGCGATTATTACAGGAGTTGTAGATTTACTACCATATTTAGGAACAGGCGCAGTCTTCGTTCCATGGGTTATATACGTATTTTTCACTGGCGATACCGCATTCGCCATTGGTCTTCTCATTTTATACATCGTCGTGATTGTCCAAAGACAAATTATGGAACCGAAAGTACTTTCATCTAACATCGGTCTCGATCCATTAGCAACACTCGTCGCTCTATTTGTCGGCTTTAAGCTTTTTGGCTTTTTAGGATTAATCATCGGTCCAGTCACCTTAGTACTACTTAATACATTACACAAAGCTAATGTCTTCCATGACTTGTGGAAATATATTAAAGGTTCACCTTCAAAATAAAAGTTTCTAATTCATATAAAAAACAAGCTGTAATCAGTGGGAATTTCCCACTGATTATTCCTTTCACTTATTTTTTCACACTACTCACATGTAACAAGAGCATTACCCAGAAAAAGGATAATCCTCTTGTTTTTTTGCATAAAAAACACATTTTCTAATCAAAAATACATTTTTATTCTATTTTATATATATTTATTACTTACATTTATTACTTTTTATGTAAATGAATAAATATACAAAACTACATAGAATAAGGCTTCAACTAACAATCCCCACCTTTTATATGAAAGCAAAACTTTAATTTAGCTGCATTTCTCTCCATCTTATTCATCCAAATTAATAGCATTTAAAAATTACACGTTTAATCGAAGCACAACAAGAGTTCAAACGAAAATTATATAGCAAATATAATAAGCGGACGTTTTGTTCATCCCCACTCATCATTCGCCCCCACATCAGACACTTACGAGCAACCCAACTTTGAGATAGAAATCCCCCACAAATAGCGCAGTAAAGCGAAGCCTCAATCAGAAAACCCCTCTCCTCTTACAAGACAAAAAAATAGCACTTAGATCGTTATAATCTAAGTGCTACTTCTGAATGATAATAGTAGAGTTCTTTCTAAATTTCCATTCCATCCACTTCATAACAAGCGGCTTCAATAAAGCTCTCGTAATAGGGATCACGCAGATAAACCCTAGCACATCTGTCACATACCCAGGAAGCACCAAGAGAATACCTCCTACAAATACAAAAATACCATCTAGTACTGCCTCACCTGGCATTTCCCCTCTATTCAACTTAGATTGAATCTCTCCAAGCACTTTAAATCCTTGTCTTTTCGCCAAATACACACCTACAACACCTGTAAATACAATCATAGCGAACGTAGACCATAAACCTATTACATGACTTGATCCAATTAAGACCGTAATCTCAATCGCCGGTATTAAAATAAACAAGAATAGTAACCACTTCATAGTTCTACACCCCTCTCACAACTCACTTTTAACACCCTCACAACGCCTATATACATCATACGAAATATAGATACCCTTTCATACTAAAACTCATAACAAACCGCTTTTAAAAGCAATTCTAGGCGCTTTAAACTAATTCTATCTCGTTTTTGTGTAAAAAAAAGAGAAGGACTCCGATCCTTCTCTCCGTATTACTTATAGCACTTCCGCATGTCCATTATAAACAATTCCGCGTGCTGCATCAACTGTTACTTCTTGGCCATTTTTTAAAGTTGCTGTTACGCCGTTTACACCAACGATAACAGGAATACCGATTGATACGCCTACAACAGCCGCATGGCTTGTTAAGCCACCTTCTTCTACAACTAAAGCAGCAGCTTTTTCGATTGCAGGAATCATATCTTTATCAGTACTTGTTGTAACAAGGATATCACCTTCGTTTACGTTCGCTACAGCTTCAGCAGCTGTTTTTGCTACAACTACTTTACCTTTTGCAGCTTTACGACCGATTCCTTGTCCTTTAGCAACTTCTTCACCAACAACGTGGATTTTCATTAAGTTTGTTGTTCCAGTTTCAGCAACTGGAACACCAGCAGTAATTACTACAGTATCTCCAAGTCCGATTAGACCTGCATCCATACCTGTTTGAATTGCTGTATCTAACATTTCGTCAGTTGAAGCTGCGCGCTTCTCAGCCATAAACGCTTGTACACCCCAAACAAGCGCAAGACGACGTCCTACTTGCTCGTCAGATGTTACAGCTACAATTGGAGATTTTGGACGGTATTTAGAGATCATTTTCGCAGTATGTCCACTTTCTGTTGGAGCTACGATTGCAGCTACATCAAGAGCAAGTGCTGTATGCGCAACAGATTGGCTAATTGCATCTGTAATTGTTGGAGTGAACTCTTTAATACGTTTTTTGAACATATCTTCGTATTGTAATGATTTTTCAACACGTACTGCAATGTTAGCCATCATTGTTACTGCTTCTACCGGATATTGACCAGCAGCTGTTTCACCTGAAAGCATGATTGCATCTGTACCATCGAAGATTGCGTTAGCTACGTCACTTGCTTCCGCACGAGTTGGACGTGGGTTACGTTGCATAGAGTCTAACATTTGTGTCGCAGTAATAACTGGTTTACCTAACACGTTACATTTTTTGATTAGACGTTTTTGTACTAATGGTACTTCTTCTGGTGGAATTTCTACACCCATATCACCACGAGCTACCATTAAACCGTCAGAAACTTCTAAGATTGAATCGATGTTGTCGATACCTTCTTGGTTTTCGATTTTCGGTACGATTTGGATGTATTGAGCACCATGCTCTTCTAATAATTCACGGATTTCTAATACGTCAGACGCTTTACGTACGAATGAAGCTGCGATGAAATCAACTTTTTGCTCGATACCGAAGATGATATCTTTTACGTCTTTTTCAGTGATACCAGGAAGCTTAATGCTTACGTTTGGTACGTTAACACCTTTTTTATTTTTTACAGTTCCGCTGTTAAGAACTTTTGTACGGATGTTTCCATCAGCTTTTTCGATTACTTCTAGTTCGATAAGACCGTCATCGATTAGAATGCGAGAACCTGGGTCTACATCGTCATAAAGACCAGCATAAGATACAGAGAACTTCTCTGCAGTACCTAATACTTGCTCAGTAGAAAGAACTACTTCTGCACCTGTTACAAGCTCAGCTTGTCCGTCTACGAAGTCGTGAGTACGGATTTCTGGACCTTTTGTATCAAGTAAGATACCAACTGTTTTACCAGTTTTCTTTGAAGCTTCACGAATGTTTTTAATACGAGCTCCGTGCTCTTCATGGCTACCATGAGAGAAGTTTAAACGAGCAACGTTCATACCTGCTTCGATTAATTGCTCTAATTTTTCAATACTTTCACTAGCAGGACCTATAGTACATACAATTTTAGTTTTACGCATATTGCACCTCCGAAAATTATGAAACCGTTCCCAAATATCTGACATTACGTCAATTAGATGGATAATTCTTTAGATAATTGATACATATCTTTATCGATTGTATGCTTTTGAGCTAACGCTTCGATAATATCATGATCAACAAGTTTGTTATCTTGAATACCTACACAACGTCCACCTTTACCAGCAATTAATAATTCAACTGCTCTTGCGCCAAGACGACTTGCTAATACACGGTCTTGTGCACTTGGTGATCCACCACGTTGTACGTGACCTAATACAGTTACACGAGTATCAAAGTTTGTTGCTTCTTCAATGTGCTTACCGATGTCAATTGCACTTCCAACACCTTCAGCTACAACGATAATACTGTGTTTTTTACCACGTTCACTACCACGCTTCAGACGAGCGATAACATCATCCATGTCATACTCTTCTTCTGGAATTAAGATTGTTTCTGCACCATCAGCTAAACCAGCCCATAATGCGATATCACCAGCGTGACGTCCCATTACTTCGATAACATATGTACGTTCATGAGATGTAGCTGTGTCACGGATTTTATCAATTGCATCAATAACAGTGTTTAAAGCTGTATCGAAACCAATTGTGAAGTCTGTTCCAGGGATATCATTGTCGATTGTACCTGGTACACCAACACACGGGAATCCTTGTTCAGTTAATTTTTTAGCGCCTTGGTAAGAACCATCTCCACCAATAACAACAAGTCCTTCGATACCATGTTTCTTTAATTGCTCGATACCTTTTAGTCGTACTTCTGGGTCTTTAAACTCAGGACATCTTGCTGTATATAATTTCGTACCACCGCGGTGGATAATATCGCCAACAGAACCAAGTTCTAATTTTTCAATGTGACCAGAAATTAATCCAGCGTATCCATGGTAAATACCATATACTTCAATATCATGGAAAATCGCTTTACGAACAACTGCACGAATGGCAGCATTCATACCAGGTGAATCTCCACCACTTGTTAATACACCAATACGTTTCATTTGTACTCACCTCATAAAGATTATTTGCCTTATAATAAAATAACACGAAAAAATATAAAAACACAATGGAGAAGATGTGTCTTTTCATAATAAAAACGTGCATTCGCGAAGAGGAACGCACGCTTTTCTTATTTTATCCCAATGGAAGCGTTTGAAAACGAAACTTGCCCAATTTTCATATATTTTTCATAACGTTTTTCGATTAATTCATCTTTCGAAATTCCGTTTAATTGTTCAAAAGTTTTTCTAATCATTAAATCTATATTTTCTGACTGTTTCGAAAGATTACGGTGAGCTCCACCTTTTGCCTCTGGAATAATTTCATCAATTACACCTAATTCTTTCAAATCTGCTGCTGTAATTTTCATTGCCTCTGCAGCTTCCTTTGCTTTTCCTGCATCTTTCCAAAGAATTGCCGCTGCACCCTCTGGTGTAATAACAGAATAAGTGGAATTTTCTAGCATATGAATGTAATCTCCCACTCCAAGGCCTAGCGCACCGCCACTACCACCTTCACCGATAACGATACAAATAACAGGTACAGTTAAACCTGCCATTTCAAATAAATTGCGGGCGATAGCTTCACTTTGACCACGTTCTTCAGCAGCTTTACCAGGATAAGCCCCTTTCGTATCAATGAAACAAATAATAGGACGATTGAACTTTTCCGCCTGCTTCATTAAGCGTAATGCTTTTCGATATCCTTCTGGATGAGGCATTCCAAAGTTACGGCGAATATTTTCTTTCGTATCTTTTCCGCGCTGATGCCCAATTACAGTTACAGGCATCCCTTTATATTTCGCAATGCCGCCGACAATCGCTGCATCATCGCCAAATAGACGATCTCCATGACATTCGAAAAAATCAGTAAATAAGTGCTCAATATAATCGAGCGTTGTCGGTCGTTCTGCATGACGAGCAATTTGAACACGGTCCCATACTTTCAGATTACCGTATATATCTTCCTCTAAATTTTCTAGCTTGTCTTCCAAAATACGAATCTCCTCACTGAAGTCCATCTGGCTGTTTTTCGTATAGTCTTTCAGTTCACGAATCTTATTTCTTAGCTCAACAACTGGTTTTTCAAATTCTAGCTCTGCCATACAGCCATTCCCCCTCCTTGATGAACTTCTAAAATCTTGCGAAGCGATTCTCTCATATCATCACGATGCACCACCGCATCTAATTGACCATGATCTAGTAAGAATTCTGCCGTTTGGAAATCTTCCGGTAGTTTCTCACGCACCGTTTGTTCAATTACACGTCTACCAGCAAATCCGATAAGTGCACCTGGTTCTGCAAGATTATAATCACCAAGTGAAGCGAAACTCGCTGAAACCCCGCCCGTCGTTGGGTGAGTCATAACAGAAATAAATAATCCTCCTGCATTACTATGCTTTTTCAAAGCTACGCTTGTTTTTGCCATTTGCATTAAACTTAATATCCCTTCTTGCATACGGGCACCACCCGAAGCAGTAAAGATAATAAATGGAACTTGTAAGTCGTACGCCTTTTCAACCGCACGGGCGATTTTTTCTCCTACCACAGAGCCCATGCTCCCCATTCGAAAACGAGAATCCATTACTGCAACAACAACAAGCATGTCATCAATTGTTCCTTCACCAGTTACAACCGCTTCGTTTAATTCAGTCTTCTTACGATCGCTCTCTAGTTTCTCTTCATAACCTGGAAACTCGAGTGGATTTAATGAAACCATTTCTTTGTCATACTCACGGAATGACCCTTCGTCCAATATACTATCAAGACGTTCCCATGCATTCATAGGATGATGATATCCACAATTCACACATACTTTTAAATTTTTTAGAAGTTCTTTCGTATACATGATTTTTTTACATTCCGGACATTTTGTCATAACGCCATCTGGTACATCTTTTCGTACTTGTTCTGAAGGTATTGCAGCGTACTTTTTCTTTTTCACGAATAAATCTCTTAGCACAATTTGACCCCCTTCGTTGAGAGCTAAGGTTAGCGTAAGAAGAAAATGGGGCTAACACCAAAGTTTGATGTTAGCCTTATCTTCTCAATCTGTCTAATAACCTCACTCTTTACGTTTAACTTTAACCGCTAAGCGGTAGAATGTTTGTCATAACGTGTCATGGTCATTTCGACAAATTTTATACATTACGAGTGAAACTGTATATTCTCTACTAATTCATCGTAAATTTTTAGTGCATCATTTTCTTGTTTTTCTTCCAAAGTAGCATAAAGCTTTCTATACATATCGATAGAATTTCTTGAAACTTTACAAGAAAGAGTTGCTACGTAATCATTTACGATCATCCAAATGCGATATAGTAAATAATTATCGACTTGTTCAATAAGTGTTTTAAAGAACGTTTGATGAAGCGTTGGGATTGAGTTTTCATTTCCTTCAAGTACTTGGTGTAATCTACTTAGTACTTTAGAAAACGTTTCTTTCGGTAAATTACATACAATTCGAATCATATCTTTCTCAAGCAATCGTTTCGTTTGTAATAAATCACGAATTGTTTTCTCATCTTGCAGTAAGAACGGAGCAATTAATTGTACAAGGCCGTTATCATAAAAGTTTCGAATAAATGTCCCTTCACCACGTCTCGTTTCAATCAATCCTACCAGTTCTAAAGCACGCAATGCTTCTCTTACAGAGGAACGTCCTACGTTTAAGCGTGAACTTAACTCACGCTCAGACGGCAAACGATCCCCCGCTACCAATCCATCCTCTTCCATAATGGAACGGATTTTTTTTACAATTTCGAGATATACTTTTGTATTTGATGATGTCAATGGAAATTCCTCGCTTATTCTTTACCAATCAGCGCTAATTGTTTTGTTTTTTCAGCGATCTCATTTGGATCTACTTGACGGCGAGCTACTCCTGTTTCCATTGCTGCTTTTGCAACGTAAGCCGCTACTTGAGGCGCTACACGCGCGTCAAATGGTGCCGGAATGATATAATCTGCATTCAACTCATCTTCTGCTACAAGCTCAGCAATAGCCTGTACAGCTGCCATCTTCATTTCTTCGTTAATTTGTGTCGCATGTACGTCAAGTGCACCGCGGAAAATACCAGGGAACGCCAGTACATTATTTACTTGGTTCGGGAAGTCAGAACGACCTGTTCCAACAACAGCTGCGCCCGCTGCTTTTGCCAATTCTGGCATAATTTCTGGAACCGGATTCGCCATTGCAAAAATAATCGCATCGTCATTCATTGTACGAACCATCTCTTCTGTTAATGCACCTTCTGCAGATACACCAATGAATACGTCCGCACCATGTACAACATCAGCTAAAGAACCTTCTATACGATTCTTATTTGTATATTTTGCAACTTCATCCTTCACCGGATTCATACCTGTAGGACGACCATCATAGATTGCCCCTTTACGGTCACACATAATAATGTCGCGTACACCATAGCGATATAAAAGTTTAATAATTGCAATACCTGCTGCACCTGCGCCATTTGCGACAACTTTAATGTCAGACATTTTCTTTCCAACTAATTTCAGTGCATTTACAAGACCTGCTACTGTTACGATAGCTGTTCCGTGTTGATCATCATGGAAGATAGGAATATTTGTTTCTTTTTTCAAACGCTCTTCAATAATGAAGCAGTTTGGTGCTGCGATATCTTCTAAGTTAACGCCGCCAAAAGTTGGCTCCATTAATTTTACAGTTTCAACAATTTTATCTACATCGTTTGTATTTAAGGCAATCGGGAATGCATCTACACCAGCAAAGCTCTTGAATAATACAGCTTTACCTTCCATTACTGGAAGAGATGCTTCAGGTCCAATGTTACCAAGACCAAGTACAGCTGTTCCGTCTGTCACAACTGCTACCATATTTCCCTTCATCGTATATTCATATACCTTACTTTTATCGTCATAAATTTCTTTACAAGGTTCTGCAACCCCTGGAGAATATGCAAGACTTAAATCTTTTGCATTTTCTACTTTTACTTTTGATACAGTTTCTAATTTTCCTTGATGCACTTTATGCATGTGAAGTGCTTCTTCACGAAGTGTTGACAAACTATCCACTCTCCTCAAATTATTCTTGCTGATATCAATTTCTCCAAGTGGTCTGACCACGAACACTACTACTATAATAATCGAAGTGTAGGGAAATTGTCCATTATATTTTCACAACTACATTTTCTTCCCCGACAATTTCACGAAGTGCTCCTAAACATTCTTCACTTGGATGAATCGATAAACTCCGAGATAATTGTACCATTTTATGTTCCTTTTCATAATAAATTAGTACTTTCGCAAAACCTGAATAGTCGAACAATATTTTCGTAACCTGATTTAAAAGCTTTTTCTCATACTGAGACGGCAATTTCACGTAAACAGATGCGTCTTTCTTTTCTTCATAAACATCCATTTCCTCTAGCGGATATAGACCATTTACAATCCATTGCAGCTTATGATTTCTTAGCTCAATCGTACCGTCAACTAAAACAATTGCTCCTTCTTGTAACTTGTCCGAGAAATGTATATACGTTTCCGGGAAGAGGACTGCTTCCATTTCATCATTT
This sequence comes from Bacillus cereus group sp. BfR-BA-01382, assembly GCF_022663475.1. NCBI lineage: Bacteria > Bacillati > Bacillota > Bacilli > Caryophanales > Bacillaceae > Bacillus > Bacillus cereus group sp. BfR-BA-01382. The sequence continues at coordinate 76,823 of NZ_JAKUFQ010000007.1, read as the reverse complement.
TGATCACAGAATGTAATAAATGCCATCTTTTGAAACTTTTTCGTACGAATCACTCTCACACTTGTTATATACACAATAGCTCTTTGTACTTTTTTCTTGTGTCGCATCGCCTGAGCGAGAGATGGAATTTCTAATTCTTTTGCTAACTTTACATACTGCGCTGTCGGATAACTTGATAAATAAAAGCCAAGTGCTTCCTTCTCTTTATTTAGTTGTTCAATAAAAGATAGCTCTTCTCCTTGTACGTATTTTGATTTTGGAACAGCATCTCCTAAATCACGTGCGAGATTCGCGTACTCTAATGCCCCTTTAATACTTTTCCATAAATTCGTTCTCGAAACACCAAAATCATCAAAACATCCGGACCAGACGAAAGCTTCTAAATTGCGCTCCGTCACAAACTTTGACGGCATACGGAGACAAAATTCAAACAAATCTTCGAACATTTTTTTCTTTCGTTCTTCTAATAATGCCGTCACTGTAGCCATTCCAATATTTCGGATCGAAAGTAAACTGTAACGTATCGCATTCCCTTCTATTTGGAAGTTGTAACCACTTCTCTGAAGAGACGGCGGCAAAACGTGAAAGCCTTTCCGCTTCGTTTCTCGTATATACTGTACAATTTTATCTTCATTTCCAATTGCACTTGATAATAATGCCGTCATAAATTCCAGCGTATAGTTCGCTTTCAAATAGGCAAGCTGATATCCGATCATACTGTAAGCTACAGCGTGACTTCGGTTAAAACCGTAATTCGCAAATCTTACAATTAAATCATAAATTTTCTCAGCAGACGTCTCATCATAACCATTTTGCAAACACCCTTGAACAAAATGCTTACGTTCCTGATCTAAAATATCACGATTTTTTTTACTCACTGCACGGCGCAGTAAATCTGCTTCTCCGAGCGAAAACCCTGCTAACTTCGATGCAATTTGCATAATTTGTTCTTGGTATACAATGACGCCGTATGTTCTTTCTAAAATTGGCTTTAAATCCGGATGTAAATATTCAATTTTTCTTTTTCCATGTTTCGATTCAATAAAGGTTGGTATCTGTTCCATCGGCCCCGGTCTGTATAACGAGTTAACAGCTACGATATCTTCAAACTCATTCGGTTTTAACCCGCGAAGTACATTTCGCATACCACCTGACTCAAGCTGGAATACACCTGTTGTATCCCCTCTCCCTAATAATTGGAACGTCTTTTCATCTTGAAGAGGTAAGTTTCTTATATCGATTTCTTTCCCTGTTTTGTTCGCGATAAATTTTATAATATTTTCAAGTAACGTTAAATTACGTAACCCTAAAAAGTCCATCTTAAGCAACCCAAGTTCTTCTAGCGCATCAGCTGGATATTGCGTAACATAAACATCGTTATGTCCTTCTTGAATTGCTACACTGCCTGTTAACGGTTCTTGACTCATAATAACGCCAGCCGCATGAATAGACGTATGACGTGGTAAACCTTCTACACGTTTTGCGATTTCAAACACACGCTCATGCAGAAGATTCCCTTGTATAAACTCACGAAGTGATTGTGATTCTTCATATGCATCTTTTAACGTTATACCGAGCTTTGATGGGATAAGTTTTGAAAATATATCAATATCTCGTGGCGGAAGCCCCATTACGCGGGCAATGTCTCTAATTGCTGCTTTTGCTGCAAGCGTACCAAACGTTACAATTTGCGCAACACGAAGCTGACCGTATTTATCTTTCACATAGCGAATCATCTCATCACGTCTTATGTCTGGAAAATCAATATCAATATCGGGAAGCGTCACACGTTCAGGATTTAAAAACCTTTCAAATAATAGATCGTATTCAATCGGATCAATATCTGTAATTTCTAATACGTATGAGACGAGTGAACCAGCTGCCGATCCACGACCTGGTCCTGTTAAAATATGATTTTCATGTGCATACTTCATAAAATCCCATACGATGAGGAAATAATCACTAAATCCCATACGAGAAATAACATTTAATTCATGATTTAAACGCTTTATATGCACTTCTTTCGGCGCACCATATCGTTTCCGCAAACCTTCTTCACAAACACGACGCAAGTATATATCACTCGTTTCGTTAGACGGAACAGGAAACTTCGGAAGTTGATTTACATGGAACGGTATTTCTACTTGGCAACGCTCTGCAATTTTTATTGTATTTTGGATTGCTTCCGGCGCATGGGAAAATAGTGCTTCCATTTCATCCGATGATTTTAAATAATATTGATCTGTTTTCAGCCTCGGCCTATCTGGATCAGTCATTTTCGTTCCACTTTCAACAGATAGTAAACATTCGTGAACAAGTGCGTCACTTTGATTGATATAACGCACATCGTTTGTTGCAACGACTGGAATATTAACCCTACTAATAAATTCAGGTAGCTTCTCTTGTAAAAGCAACTCATCTTGAATTGCATGATGCTGCAAACTCATATAAAAATGGCCGAACATATTTTGATATGTTCGAGCTACTTCTTCAGCCTGACTCTCATTGTCTTCTAGTAATAATTGCTCAATTTCGCCATCTTTACCTGGTGAAATAGCAATTAATCCTTTCGCATAATGCGCAAGCCACTTCTTAGGGATACCTTCTTTGGACTTTGTCATAATACTGCTAGAAATCTTTAATAAATTTTGGTAGCCTATTTCATTCTCAGCAAGTAATACAAGCGGATAAGACCTTTCTTCTTCTTCACTAAAAATAGAAGCGGTTAATCCAATAACAGGCTGTATACCATGTTTCTTACATGCTTTATAAAACGGAATAACGCCATACATAACATTTTCATCCGTAATAGCCAGCGATGAGAAACCAAGTTCTTTCGCCCTGACTACAAGCTCATCAATTTTACAAGCACTTTTTAATAAACTAAAAACGGTTTGACATTGTAAATGCACAAACTTCACTGTTGTACCCTCTCTTTACCTATTTGACTACTTTTATTATAGGTGATGAGGAAAGCGGAAATCAAAACATACTTCTTATACTTTGTCCATATATATGAAGAAGAAAGGGGAATGACGATGGATGTAAGAGAACATACTTTTTTCTCTCTGCTTATTATTAGTTATTTTATTGCCTTTGGGGTTATACTTGGCGGTTCATTAATTGGTGGATTTGGTGCGTTTCTTATCGGAAAACCAGCTCTAACTTACATTAATCAATTCGCCCAAAATTTAAGAATTTGGGCACTCGTTGCAGCAATCGGCGGAACATTCGATACCTTTTATAGCTTTGAAAGAAGTTTCTTTGGCGGAGATATGAAAGATATCGTAAAACAAATTCTCCTTATTTTTTTCGCAACTGGTGGTATGCAAACAGGTCTCATTATTATTAAATGGCTAACGCAGGAACATGTATGAGAGTACCAAGTGCCAATACAGCAAAAAGATGGTACTTAGTATTAGCTGGTGCTGCTGTTGGAGGCGTGTTGAGCTGGTTTATTTTTTTGTACATATACGGTGTTTTTCAAGAAGAACAAGCTAGTAAAATAGCAGAACAAAGAGAAATTATAGAAAAACAAGAAGCAAAACTCCACGTCCTTCTCGAAGATCAAGAAAAATTGAACACTGAAAATAAACGGCTCTTAACCATTCAAGAGATTAAAATAAAACTTATCAATCGAGAAAAATACGATTTAGACAATCTTACACTCGAAAATATGACTACATCTATCCATAATGATCTCCAGCATCTTTTAACGAAAAACATTCAAAGTATCGCAAAAAATAAAGACCTACTCAAAAAGGTAATCGAAAACAAGACGTACAAACATTACGATCGGCTATACCGTTTTAAAGTCGATACAATATCTTTTGATACAGTGCTTGAAATTAGCATTACTATAGAGAAAGAAAAATAAAGAAGGAGGGCTTTAGCGCCGCTCCTTCTTTTCGTTCTAACATATACTCTCTTATTTACAAATCTCACGTAAATCAGCAAAAAGACGATCCGCTTCTTCCCAAGAAGATGCCTTCGCACCAGAAGCCATCGGGTGTCCTCCGCCGTTATATTGCATTGCTAATTTGTTTATAACTGGTCCTTTTGAACGAAGACGAACACGAATTACGTCGTCTTCCTCTAAAAATAGAACCCACGCCTTTAATCCATCAATATTGCCAAGTGCTCCAACAACACCAGATGCTTCAGAAGAAAGTACATCAAACTCTTCTAATACTTCTTTCGTTAATTTAATGTAAGCTGCTCCTTCTTCTACCATCGTAAAGTTTTGTAAAATATAACCGTTTAAACGAGCAATTTTTTCTTTTGTCTTATACATTTCATTGTATAAATCTGTGAATTTCACACCCATATCAACAAGCTCACTTACGTAACGAAGTGTTTTTGCTGTTGTATTCGGGAATAAGAAACGACCTGTGTCCCCAACAATTCCAGCTAAAATAAGGCGAGCTGCTTCTTTTGTTATTTTTAATCCTTTATCTTTTCCATACGTGTAAAACTCATAAATCATTTCACTTGTAGAACTCGCTGCCGTATCTACCCACGTAATATCTCCATATGGATCTTCATTTGGATGATGATCAATTTTAATTAACATCTTCCCTTTTGTATAGCGTTGATCGTCAACACGTTCTTGATTCGCAGTATCACAAACGATAACAAGCGCATTTTCGTATACACTATCTTCAATATCATCCATTACTCTTAAGTACGCTAACGACGGTTCATTGTACCCAACCGTATAAATATTTTTCTCTGGAAACGATTCTTGTAGAATTGTACCAAGGCCACCCTGTGAACCTAATGCATCTGGGTCCGGACGCACGTGGCGATGAATAATAATTGTATCAAACTCTTTAATTGCTCCTAAAATTTGCTCATGCATATGTATAATCTCCTTTTTAATCAACTTCTTCGCTTTATCCTCCATTATAACGGAAAGTATTTCATACATGCGAACAATTGCTTTATAATAGAAGTTAGAAAGTTTAGATATTTCTTTTTCTTTTCTATTATTTTTCACAAAGCGATGGGAGTGTTCATTATGCCAGTATTAGTCTTCTGTATTATCGTCTCATTTATGTTGTACCTCTTTTACAAAACAAAATACTTTCGTACAAACCGCCCAATGGAAAAAGGTTGGCTCTCAGGAAAATCCGCAATGGCACTCGGTTCATTCGTTTTATTTTTCGGGGTAAACCAATTCTTTTTAGAACTTTCAACCGCTCGTATTATCGTTGGTATTTTATTCGTTCTATTTGGTAGTGCAAGTGTATTTAATGGGTTTCGCCAATACAAACACTTCTTACCATTAGCAGTTAAAGAAGCCGAAGTCTATGAAGCAACATAAAAAAAGCATCAATATTGTGATGCTTTTTTACGACCCTTAACTTTCAAAATCATATATGCAACAAACGCAGATGGTATATTAAATGGGTTACCTTGTACGTGAAAATGTAATTGTTCTTCTCCAAAAGACATTTTTTCATATAGCTCTCGCTGAGATAATCCTGTCTTTTCCTTTTTTTCATGTAAACCTTGTAAATATAAATATTGGATCGGTATCATTACAAGAAAGTAAAATAGTGCGATACTACCAAAAAAGAGTACGGCTGACGACATAATGTATACCACCTTCCGGAAATCCATTTTCTTACAATATAATCATAACACAATATATACCAAAATTAAATTGCTATTCTGTCTTTTATCGTGTTACTTTTCCACTCCATCCCATACATATTTCACTAAAACTCTCATCTAAAATCATGTCTTTCAAATTTAAAACAACAAAAAAAAATGGAACAAATCAAAACGATTTGTTCCATCTTTTTATTTATCAATTAACTGAACCATAAGTAATGCTTTTCCAACGACATTACCTTCATGATGCACCTCTACATCGACCTTACCAAATTTACGCCCGATTTCTAATACTTTCGGATGAACGGATACAACATTATCAATTTGAACCGGCTTCACGAAATAAATTGTTAAGTTTTCAACAATTAAATCGCTTTTCTTTTGCGCACGAATGACGCGATTTGTCGCTTCTGTCACAATTGTTGCAAATACACCGTACGATAACGTTCCGATTGAATTCGTCATTTGCGGCGTCACCGAAAATTGATATAGATGCTCATTTTTCGCTTCTTTTGGCGTCATAAATTGATTCGTTACGATATCATCAATTGTTTCTCCAACTTGTGGCTGACGTTGAATCATTTGCAGTGCCTGAAGTACATCTTGACGGCTAATGATACCTTGCAGTTTATTTCCTTCCTCAACGACAGGAAGTAATTCAATTCCTTCCCACACCATCATACGTGCCGCAGCTGCGACAGACATTTTACCATTCACTGTAATTGGGTGTTTTGTCATTACTTTATCAATTGGTGTTTCTTTCGCTACACCGATCATGTCTTTTGAAGTTACGATTCCTAGCACTTTTTTATTTTCATCGACAATTGGATATCTTCCGTGCATTGTCTCTTCGTTATATGCATGCCATTGCTGTACTGTATCATGTGGCTTTAAATATAACGTTTCTTCAATTGGTGTTAAAATATCCTCAACAAGTACAATTTCTTTCTTAATCAGTTGATCATAAATCGCACGGTTAATTAACGTTGCGACCGTAAATGTATCGTAGCTACTTGAAATAATCGGCAGCTTTAATTCGTCTGCTAATTTCTTCACATGATCTTCCGTATCAAATCCACCCGTAATTAATACAGCGGCTCCAGTTTCTAGCGCTAATTGATGTGCATTCGTACGGTTACCAATAATGAGTAAATTCCCAGCTTCTGTATAGCGCATCATCGCTTCTAATTTCATAGCTCCGATTACAAATTTATTTAATGTTTTATGTAGTCCTTCTCTGCCTCCAAGTACTTGACCGTCGACAATGTTAACGACTTCTGCATATGTCAGTTTTTCGATATTTTCTTTCTTCTTTTGTTCAATTCGAATTGTTCCGACACGTTCAATTGTACTAACATATCCTTTATTTTCTGCATCTTTAATTGCACGGTAAGCTGTCCCTTCACTTACACTCAAATCTTTCGCAATTTGTCTTACAGAAATTTTATGGCCTACTGGCAGGCTATTAATATGTTCTAAAATTTGGTTATGCTTGGTAGCCAAATGGTTTCACCATACTTTCTTTTCCCTAAATTCTTCATGTGTTGTACTTTCAGTATACTATATTTTCAAAACTGTTACACTCTCTCTTTGCATACCTGTACTATTTTTTTTATAACAAAATGACCCTTACATTCCACCAGTCATTCTATTACAACAATGTAATGCTATTGTCATCTCATTCGATAGTTCGCCCACTTGATTCCCTATACAATGAAGACAAGAAATAAAACAAAGGAGCGTACACATGATGAAAAAATTTTTAGAGGTTGTAGGTGCTATATTTTTAGCTTTCGTAGATGGGAAAAAAGTTGCAATGGAATTGAATGAAACACCTGAACAACCACGTACAAAAAGAAAAGAATCACCAAAACAAATACAAGCATTAAAAGCTGTCCTACACACGTAAAAAACCCTTCACTTTTCTTTTCAAATGAAGGGTTTCTTTTCTATAGTGTAATACTTTCTCCAGCTTCTAATACTTTCCCTGTACAATTTTGTAGCTTTTCTACAAATTGATATGGATCTTGTTCAATAACTGGGAACGTATTGTAATGCATCGGTACAACAGTTTTCGAATTAATCCATTTTGCCGCTAGTACAGCATCTTCTGGTCCCATTGTGAAATTATCACCAATTGGTAAAAATGCTAGATCAACTTTATTTAATTCCCCAATTAACTTCATATCAGAGAATAGTGCAGTATCTCCTGCGTGGTACACTGTTTTCTCTTCTGCTGTAAATAAAATACCTGCTGGCATACCTGTATATGTAATCGTCTTATTTGCTTCATCAATATAACTAGAGCCGTGGAATGCTTGTGTAAACTTCACTTTTCCAAAGTCAAATTCATGTGAACCACCAATATGCATCGGATGTGTATTTACACCTTGCCAACTTAAAAATGTTGCTAGTTCAAATGGCGCTACAACAACTGCATTATTTTTCTTCGCAAGTTCTACTGTATCTCCAACATGATCACCGTGTCCATGCGATAAAAGGATTGCATCCACTTTTACATCTTCAGCTTTTAAATCTGTTTTCGGATTACCTGTTAAAAACGGGTCAATTAAAATAACTTTTCCATTCGCCTCAATTTTCACAACTGAATGTCCATGATAAGATACTTTCATTATTACATTCCTCCCCTATTCACATTCTCACTTTTTATTCTACATGATTTCTCTATTCCCTGTCTTTTCTAACATCTATTTACTTGTCATAACGCTTTCTTCCGAGTTAAAGTTATATTTGTAATTAAATATCTCGGGGGTGCCAATCGATGAATGCTAGATTAGAAAATTTAATGCAATGGCTAAAAGAAAAAAACGTAGAAGCTGCGTTCTTAACTTCTACACCGAACGTCTTCTACATGACGAACTTCCACTGTGAACCGCATGAAAGATTACTTGGTATGTTTGTATTCCAAGAAAAAGAACCTATTTTAATTTGTCCTAAAATGGAAGAAGGTCAAGCACGTAACGCTGGCTGGGCACATGAAATTATCGGATTTACTGATACTGACAGACCATGGGATATGATTGCAAAAGCAATTAAAGACCGCGGCATCAATGCAAATGCAGTTGCAATTGAAAAAGAACATTTAAACGTAGAGCGCTACGAAGAATTAACGAAATTATTCCCAAATGCAGCTTTCAAATCAGCTGAGGAAAAAGTTCGCGAACTTCGTTTAATTAAAGATGAAAAAGAACTTTCTATTTTACGCGAAGCAGCTAAAATGGCGGACTACGCTGTTGAAGTTGGTGTAAATGCAATTAAAGAAAACCGTAGCGAGCTAGAAGTATTAGCAATTATTGAACACGAATTAAAAACAAAAGGCATACATAAAATGTCATTTGATACGATGGTATTAGCGGGTGCAAACTCTGCTCTTCCACACGGTATTCCTGGTGCAAACAAAATGAAGCGCGGTGATTTCGTACTATTTGATTTAGGTGTAATCATTGAAGGTTATTGCTCTGATATTACACGTACAGTAGCATTCGGCGAGATTTCTGAAGAACAAACTCGCATTTACAACACTGTACTTGCTGGACAACTACAAGCAGTTGAAGCATGTAAACCAGGTGTTACACTTGGCGCAATCGACAACGCTGCTCGTTCTGTTATCGCAGATGCAGGTTACGGTGACTTCTTCCCGCACCGCCTTGGTCACGGACTTGGAATTAGCGTACACGAATATCCAGATGTAAAAGCTGGCAACGAGTCTCCATTAAAAGAAGGTATGGTCTTCACAATCGAGCCAGGTATTTACGTACCAAACGTAGGTGGCGTTCGTATTGAAGATGATATTTACATTACAAAAGATGGATCAGAAATTTTAACGAAATTCCCGAAAGAATTACAATTTGTAAAATAATAAAAAGGCAGCGTGAATGCTGCCTTTTTTTATTCCTCTACTATTTCAAATTTCTCTACAATCATTCTTGCTGGATAGCTTTCAAGTATTTGAGAAAACCATACTTTTATTTTATCCCCTGTTTTTAACTGTTTATATGCGTCTTTGTCCTTAAAGCTCAAGACTATATGTGATGGATGCTCTTTATTCATTTGTTGTTCTATATAATGTTGCAACTCTACTTTTGTGTTAAACGTTTTATCATCGACAAAAAATACCGTGTCATTTCTTAATATGATATACCCTTCTTTAGGGACTTCTTTTACCGTTACCTGCTCTACTTGTTTTGTAGTACAAGCTGATAATATGACTAGAAATACACTTAAAAACATAACAATTTTCACATGCCTATTCATTTTTATCTCCTTACTTTAGGCTATTTCAAATTTAACACCATCTTCTCCTCATACTTATCATCCCATTTAATTACAACTTCTATCGGTTCATCTGTAGATAGAGGTGCACAACTTTCACAAGAAGATTTTATTTCAACCCTTGCTCCTTTATGAACTTCTGACGTTTGTGTCATTGTACTAAAGGCTCCATTAATAGCAATCTCTAAGTTTTTAAATTCTGTCTTTCCATCCCCCCCCTTATATTGAAACGTAAACATTCCATCTTCACTGTCATCCTTAATATGCCCTTTATATTGTCCAGTCCAACTTTTGCTCTCGCTAGAAAAATTAACATACGAAATGGAACAGCTTCCTAAAAAGAAAATACTAATAAAAAAGAATAATGCTCTCTTCATAATGCCCCCTCCATTCAAATGCACTTATTTATTGTCTATTTCTTCCTCTTATTATATTATAAAAATACAGAATTTTCTAAAATAGGAGGATTTATATGTTACAACAACAGTTAGAAAAAATTCGTAATAATAATTACATCATAGATAACACACTTCATATTGATTCTTTAAGTTCCAGTATGCTTGAACATATCGGTGTTACTGATAGCTACTTAAGGGACAAACTCATCTACTCTACTTTTTATCATCTCATCAAAAATCGCTACCTTTCACACACACAATTACAGAAACTATTATTAGAAAGCATCGGTGAAAAATATTTATTGTATAAGATTCATTCAGATGATGAAGATGCTGTATTTACTCGTGCATTTACGACCTTATTAATTGCGCTCATTATAGATGCAGATACAACTCATAATTTCTTATCACAGAATGATATTTTAACTGTAAAAGATCAATTAATTCTATATATGAACAATGAACAGGATTTCCGCGGATATGTGCAAGACCACGGCTGGGCACATAGTATCGCACATGCTTCCGATACATTTGAGGCGCTTGTTCATAGTCCTAAACTAGAAACTTTACATTACGAAGAGATATTAAAAACTTTGTTAAACAAAGTTTGTGTCCATTCTATTTACTACAAATATGAAGAAGACGAGCGTCTCGTTTATCCGATTGTCGCAATGCTGCAAAATGGCCTAAAAGAAGAAATACTCATATTAGCCCTTCGTGACTTAGTAGCTCAATTACTGGTCCAAAAACAAGCACTACCTATTGAATCGTACGAGTTTTTATATGGAAATACAAAATCTTTCTTACGTAGCTTATTTTTCAGACTACGCACACTTTCTATATGTGAAGAAACCGAATTCGAAATTGAAAAATTGCTACAAGAGCTTCCAAAATATTATTAAAAAAGAAGGCCACTCAAAAAGTGCCTTCTTCTATTTCACTAATATTTAATTGAAATTTCACGATCCAAACTGAGAAAAGGTGGACAAGAAGCGCAAACGCCATACATGCTCCACTTAAAAAAGTTAGTATAGGATGCGAATACACGTGCCCCAATCCATAGGATATCGCCACGAAAAACATTGTTATGTAAATATAAATTGCTCCATGTATTTGCCTCATATAAACCTCCTTTTCCCATATTATAACATAAATTTTCTGATTATTCACATTAATTACTTGTAATCAATATTTCTCAACTGTTACACCTCTTACAGCAGCCTTAATATACGGTGACCCTTGTAAACTTTGTAAATCCTCTGTTTTTCCTGTTACGACTATACCGTATATTGGTAAGTCTTTTGGTTTGGTGTTTTTTATTTCTTTATCCCGCATTAACGGGCAGTAAGACCTCACATCAAAATTCAGCGGAAGCAAAGAAATTAGGTGGGGGGCGGACTGCCCGTAAAAGCCCGATTGGTGAGGGCTGATAATCAGTGGGGGATGAACCACTCCACTGATTAAAGTTTCACTTTATAGTTTATCCTAAAATATTCTCGATATCCCTCTTTATTTTCACTTAAAGATATTCAAATGCAGCTTTTATAAATTTTTTCATAATAAAAAGCACATCCATTTTGATGCGCTTTTCACATATATTTTAGTAAAATATGAATCATTTTTTTGAAGCAAAAACTCCCACTCCTCTCTCCCCATACTATCGTTATGACTTAGTTGCCATAATAATTGAACGAGGATAGAACTCCAACTTTTCATAAAACGATACAGCTTCATTTCCATACACTACTGTTAATTCAATTTCATCTATCTTCTTCGCTTTAAACCATTCCACTGCACTATTCATTAATTTTAAGCCAAATCCGTTTCTTCGGTATTTTTCATCAACGAATAAAACTTCAATCTTTCCGCTTACACTTTTACTATACGCTATACAAAACCCTAATATATCATCTGTTTCCGCCTCAACTAATAATTCAATTCTATATTCTCCGTAATTTGAATTCTGTTTATAATTTTCAATACGTTCCTCAAATGTCATTCTTGGATAATCACCAGAAAAATGTTTTGATTTATTATTATGATATTCATGTAATTTATTTAAAGGTTCTCTTATTATTTCTATTTCACCGAGAGTGATATATTTATTACTAATTTTCATCCTACAGCATCTCCAATAATATATATTCCAACAAAAAAGAAGATCATTTTACGGTTATAAAATAACAATCTATTATTTCATCGCTTCCTTCACAACATCTTGAATCATAACAACTTCTGTTTTCATATCAATAGACGGTGCTTCTTCATCGATACATTCATACCAAAATGCTAAGTGCTTTTTATCAATTTCATGATGAGAATTTTCGACATGAGTCCCACCTTTTCCTTGCACAGAATACCAATATAAGTACTCTTCTCCATCTCTTATTTCCCGGAAAATTGTCTCAACGTACATCTTTTCGTCATTTAATGTCAAAAGTACTTCTTTCATATTATCATTAAGAAGCTGCATCCATTCATCTACTCGATGACTCTTACCAGGCTTAACTTTAAATCTCGTTAATTCTACATTCATTTTTATTCCCCCGTTTTCTTACGTACAAACAAACTATATTCTATTGGATGATAAAAATTTAATTTACTAGCTAATTTTACCGAAGGAATATTGTCTACATAACAATCCCAACTCGGTATAATATCATTTTGCATGCAATGTTCAATGAACCTTGTCGCAACAGCTTGAGCTAATCCTTTCCCTTGATGCGCTTCATGTGTTGCAATATCTATTTCAGCAAAACCATTCCCGTTAAATATTGAGACACATTCAGCTACAATTATCCCATCTTGTTCTATACAAAATCCAAAACCACTGTTCAAAAACGTTTCTTTTGATCCCCAATACTCTTTGTAGTACTCCTCTTTAAATTCACTGCTTCGCTCTATATCTCTTATATCAATACGCTTCACTTCATATGTATTTTTGTTAAAATCTCGTTGTTTCTCTTCAAAGGTTACGCTTTGAAATTTCATTCGCGGGATGTTCCGAAGTACATTACTAAAACGCTCTTCTATCATCATTTCCCATTCTTCGCTCGAAGTGAACAGTGTAAATCTCTTCTCTGTTTTTTCAATAGCCTTTTTGATATACGAAAATAAATCTTCGTTATACTTGTGATCATCCGTATCACCAAATAAATAATAGATACCGTTAGCTGTAATAATTAATCCTGCTGTTAATTGCCCGTTTACAAAAACCTCACCATCTATCATTCGATCACATACGGCATAAGCAAACGTCGTCGTTCTTGTATTACCTTCTAAAACCGGAAGAACTTTTCCATACTCAGCTACAGATAATTTTTTCATAATTGCTCCACCTTAATCGTATCAGCCTCTATATGTTCAAAACAAAGATTTACCGTTCTCTTTAATGCTCTCGTTCTATGAATCGTACATGCTGGAATTAAAATAGAATCATTTGGCTTTAAAACCGCTGTTTCTCCATTTTCAAAATCAATAAGTAATTCTCCCTCTAGCACAATAAATAATTCATCCGAATTAGAATGATAGTGCCAATCATATTCACCAGTAAATACAGCGATTCGTAAGCAATGACTGTTTATATTTGAAACGACGAAGTTTTTATGTTGATCTTGAATGTCCTTTGTTAATTCTATTAAGTTCACAGTTTCCATCTTTCGTCTCATCCTTTCATTAGTCGTTCTTCTGAAAAATTAACTTAATCTCCACCCCCTCCGCAATCTCCTCCACCATCACTTGAGCTACTACAATCACTGCTACTGTAGTCACCGAATCCACTTGATGAGCTTGAAGCGTATGAAGATTTTTTACTTCTTTTTCTATCTTTTTTACTTTCATGACTAGGCCATACTGTATCAAAAAATATAACGAATAAGACTAATTCTATTGCAACAAGGATAAATACTAAAATACTCTCAATAATATTAGGATTTATCTCAAAACTGTAAAACACTCCAAATGAATACATACACAAAATTACATACAGAGCCATACAAATATACCGAAATGATTTCTCTATCGTAATGACTACTTTTTGTGAAAAAGGTATGTTCTGCTCCTGTTTTTTCTTTATGTACTTTTGTCTTTTAGCTTGCTTTCGCTTTCTCTTTTTGCTCCCCATAGAATTCCCTCTTTTTTTATTATACAATTCTAAATTATCATAATAAAAATCGATTTACACCAATAAAGTGAAACTTTGATCAGTGGGGGTTTTATTCATCCCCCACCTAACTTCTTTGCTTCCGCTGAATTTTTGGGTGGGGGGTCTTACTGCCCGTTAATGCGGGATAAATAACAATTATTCACATGTTATTTCCCCATATAAAAAAGACCCTCCTCACGAAAAGGAAGGTCTCAAATGTATTTCTATTATGATAAAGCAGGAGCTTTTTCAAGTAGCTCTTTCGCATCAGCGTATTGTAAGCCATGAGCTTCTGCAACTGCTTCGAATGTTACATAACCATCTAATGTGTTAATACCTTTTAATAGTGCAGTGTTGCCTAGGCAAGCATCTTTATAGCCTTTGTTCGCAATTTGTACTGCATATGGTACTGTAACGTTTGTTAATGCAAGAGTTGACGTACGTGGAACCGCACCTGGCATATTAGCAACTGCATAATGAACAACGCCATGTTTTTCGTAAGTTGGGTTGTCGTGAGTTGTAATACGATCAGTTGTTTCGAAAATACCACCTTGGTCAATCGCGATATCTACAACGACAGAACCTGGTTCCATTGATTGAATCATTTCTTCTGTTACAAGTTTTGGCGCTTTTGCACCTGGAATTAATACCGCACCAATCACAAGGTCAGATTCTTTTACAGCTTCTGCAATGTTGTATGGATTAGACATTAACGTTTTTACTTGGTTACCGAAAATGTCATCTAGTTGACGAAGACGTTCTGCACTTAAGTCGATGATTGTTACATCCGCACCTAAACCTACTGCAATCTTAGCTGCGTTTGTACCAGCTTGACCACCGCCGATGATTGTTACTTTGCCGCGTTTTACCCCTGGAACGCCTGCAAGTAAAATACCTTTACCGCCTTTGTTTTTCTCAAGGAATTGTGCACCGATTTGTGCGGACATACGACCAGCTACTTCACTCATAGGTGCAAGTAATGGTAAAGAACGATTGTCTAATTGTACTGTTTCGTATGCGATTGATGCAACTTTGTTATCGATTAATGCTTTCGTTAATTCTGGTTCTGGAGCTAAGTGTAAGTATGTGAATAAAATTAAACCTTCACGGAAATAGCCGTATTCACTTGCTACTGGCTCTTTTACCTTCATAACCATATCTTGATTCCATGCTTCTTCAGCAGTTTCTACAAGTTTCGCACCAGCTTGTACGTATTCTTCATCCGTAAAACCAGATCCTAAACCTGCTCCTTTTTGAACAAAAACTTCATGACCATTTTGTACTAAATGTACTGCTCCCGCTGGCGTCATTGCCACACGGTTTTCATTGTTTTTAATTTCTGTTGGAATACCGATACGCATGATTAGTTCCCCCTTGAGTTATGAAATGACCCCTGAATCATTTTTTAAAGCGCTTTCTACGCTCTTATATTTTAACATAATATCTCAATATTTGACAAAAAATAATACAAGTTTTCCGATAGATTTAATTTTATATTAAAAGACAATATTATCCGCACCTCTCAGCACAATGGATAAACTGTCCAATTATTTGAAACTTCATCTTATTTTATTCTATCGATGTCTATGAATAACATCCACTGCACCAGTCACTTCAATAATTGTACCGGTAATCATATCGGAATCGTCCTCACATAAAAACGAAATGGTTCTTGCAATATCTTCACCTGTTCCAGATCTACCAATCGGTGTGTTATGCTCTTTCAGCTGACGTGCTTCTTGAATAGTTGCCTCTTTCATATCGCCTATAATATCACCAGGACATACCATGTTCGCAGTAATACCATACTCCGCTTCTTCATAAGCAACTGTTTTCGTTAATGAAACAAGTCCTACTTTGGCCGCTGCAAAAGCTGAACGATAAATCCATCCCGGTGCACTATCCGCCCCTTGAAATCCGTAATTAATAATACGGCCAAAGCTCTGTTTTCTCATGACCGGAACGACAAGTTTTAATAAATGAAATACCGCTGTTAAATTTCCCTGAATCATTTCATTCCATTCATCTTCTTCATAATCAACTAACTTTTTTCGTTCAAATACATATGGACCAGCATTATTAATTAAGAAATCAATTTTGCCAAAACGGCTTATCGCTTCTTCTACCATTTTATGTAAATCTTCCTTTTTCGTGACATCCGCTTGCACGAATTGTAGACGCTCTTCCATATTTTTATATGTTTCTTTCAACTTTTCCATAGCCGTGATATCGCTATGATACGTTACTGTTACTGAATATCCTTTAGCCAATAACTTTTCTGTTACTTGCTTTCCTAAACCTTTCGTACCGGCTGTAATGAGCGCGTGTCTCACAAACATGCCTCCTTTTAAATTGCTATACTTCATATGTAACAAGTTCTCGCTCCAATTACAACTAAAATGAATTGAAACAGAGTTTTCAAAATTCTGTAACGTTTCTGGCAAGCACGTTACCAAAATTTGTTTTATAATTAAGTTGTAAACAGTTATAAAACAGATTGGGAGGAATTTACTATGAATAATACATATACAAATATTTTAATCGCGGTGGATGGTTCTAAAGAAGCAGAAAAAGCCTTTAAAAAAGCAATTCAAGTCGCAAAGCGCAACAATGCAACATTAACAATCGCTCATATCGTTGATGTAAAAGCGTACTCAGCAGTAGAGGCTTATAGCCGTGCAATTGCTGAACGTGCAAATCTATTTGCAGAAGACTTATTAGAAGACTACAAAAAAACTGCGCTTGAAGCTGGTCTTGAAAAAATTGAAACTGTATTAGAATTTGGTAACCCTAAATCTAAAATTTCAAAAGAAATCGCTCCAAACCATAAAGTAGATTTAATTATGTGTGGTGCGACTGGTTTAAATGCTGTTGAACGCTTCCTAATCGGTAGCGTCTCTGAACATATTATTCGCTATGCGAAATGCGATGTCCTTGTTGTTCGTGGTGATGAGGAGCAAGGTGATCTTTAATTTATAGATAAAACACCAAGTCCACATGGGCTTGGTGTTTTTCATTTCACATATTTCACTATAAATACAAGACAAGCCACAATAACAACAGTAATTGCTAATACATAGGGAGGAAGAAACTTCAAAGACCATAATGCCATCATAATCGTCGCAACCGTTAAGTATGCTTACTTTGCATCTTCTGTCATTTTTTTACGAAGTAAGAAGACGTACAAATAGCCAATTGGCGGCGTAATGAAGCAAAGAACATATATGATTTTTGATTTTAAATACCATTTTTGTTCTCCAAGTTTCTTTATATCCCCTTCTATTCTCTTATGCTCTTGTTCTCTCGCTTCTTCTACAAGCGGATTTTCCTCTTCTCCTCGCTTTTCTTTCATATAAGGAAGAAAGTGCATAAAAAAATAGTATGCGAATACGAACGCTCCAAATCCAATATTTAATCTTTCTAATGGAATATGCTCACTAAAAAAAGCAGCAGTAAGCACTAAAGACAAACAGTACGTCATCATCCAAAATGAACGTTTTCTCTTTTTCCGTTCCATTTCTTTTTTATCTTGTACATGTTTTCTTTTCGAAAGCCATATTGAAATACAGCAATCTACTAGAAATAGAGAAAAAATAAATATCGCAACGTGTACTGTTTCTACATTTCCAAATGAAAATACGTTTGGGAATGCAACATACAATACAATTAACGTGTACAAAATTAGCCCTATAAAATAAAGTGAAACTTTAATCAGTGGGGGGTTTTGTTCATCCCCCACTGATTATTAGTTGAACCAATCGGGCTTTTACGGGCAGTTGATCCCCACCTAACTTCTTTGCTCTCGCTAAATTTTGAGGTGGGGGTCTTACTGCCCGTTAATGCGGGATAAATACGTCTCATTTTTCATCCCTTTCTTATTTCCTAACATTACGTTAACATACATTTTTTAGAAATAGACGGACAAAATATATATGTGTAAAAAAGGAGGATGCTATATGGATGATTCTGAACGCATTATTTTAGACGTGAACGGAAAAGAAATTGAAATGCTAGATAAGATTCGCACTCATTTTAAAGAGAAACATGGCGTTGAACTAAGTAATGGTGCATTGCTTCGTGATTTGATGGATATTGAGTATATTCGAATTACGGAAGATCGACATAAGTATGATTAAAAGAAAAACGACTGCAGGCGAATGCCATCAGTCGTTTTCTTTCTTTATTTAAGCTCTTGATGTTTCCCGCCCATACCACCAGGCTCATTGCTATCTTGGTGTACAGTTAGTTTATTTGTTTTCGTATCTTTTAAAACTCTATATGTATATGATTCATTTGGTTCATCTTTAAACTGTACATTCATACCATATGAATCCATTTTGCTATAAAAGGCCGGTTTTATATATAAAATATCACTTTCTTTATATCCTTTATCTTGCAAATGCCACATCGTTGCGATAATCGCTTCTTCTCGCTTTTCTTTTTCACCAACATACATATATTTGTCCAAAAGAAACACTTTAGCATTTGCAATTAAACTAATTACCAGTACAATGATAAACACTATTTTTTTCATAGACTTCCCCTAAATTGTTATTTTTTACTACATTGTAACTTAAATGCTAGTAAAAAATAAAGTACGCCAGACTTTACTAGACTGGCGTACTTCCCAACTCAATTCTTAATAAATTCTTTCGTTAACCCCTTCGCCTTCTCCAAAGCGTTTTTGATTTGTTCAAACCCTGTCCCACCAGCACTATTACGACGCTTTACAGCCGCATATGGTGAAAGAACTTCATACAAATCTTCTTCAAATAAAGAGCTCATTTCTTGATATGTTTCAAGCGGGACATCTAATAAATAAATTCCTTTTTGTGTGCAATGTAGCACTAACTTCCCAACAATTTCATGAGCTTGACGGAATGGTAGTCCTTTGTTTGCTAAGTAGTCGGCAATTTCTGTTGCGTTGGAGAAATCTTGCGTCACAGCTTGCCCCATTTTTTCTTTGTTTACAGTCATCGTTTCAAGCATGCCCGCCATAATATGAAGGCATCCTTCTACTGTTTTGACTGTATCAAACATTCCTTCTTTATCTTCTTGTAAGTCTTTATTGTAAGCGAGTGGTAATCCTTTCATTACTGTAAGTAAACTGAATAAATTACCGTATACTCTGCCTGTTTTACCACGGATTAGTTCCGCCATATCCGGATTTTTCTTTTGCGGCATAATGCTGCTACCTGTCGCATATTGATCGCTCATTTCAATAAATTGAAACTCTTGGCTACTCCATAAAATAAGTTCCTCACAAAAACGTGATAAGTGCATCATGAGCATAGATGAATTACTTAAAAACTCCAGTATGAAATCACGATCACTTACTGCATCTAAACTATTTTCATAGATTCCATTAAACCCAAGAAGTTCCGCACTATATTCTCGGTCGATCGGGAATGTCGTCCCAGCTAGCGCTCCTGCCCCTAACGGCGAAATGTTAATACGCTTTAACGAATCTTCATAACGATTCACATCACGCTCTAACATCCAAAAATAAGCGAGAATATGATGAGCAAATGAAATCGGCTGAGCACGCTGCAAATGCGTATAGCCCGGCATAATGGTTTCAATATTATTTTCTGCTTGGTGAACAAGAACAGTTTGCAATTGTTTTGTAGCTTTTATAATATGTTCTACCTTTTCTTTTAAATACAAATGCATATCTGTCGCCACTTGATCGTTACGACTTCGGCCTGTATGAAGTTTCCCTCCTACTTCACCGATTTTTTCAATTAACATCTTTTCAATATTTAAATGAATATCTTCAGCTTCAATCGAAAAATGTAATTTATTTTGTTTCGCTTCTTCTAATAAATATTGAAGACCTATCTTTATTTTCTCTGCCTCTTCTTTCGTAACGATGCCTTGCTTTGCTAGCATCGTTACGTGTGCAATACTCCCTTTTATATCTTGATTTACTAATTGTTGATCGAAGGAGATGGATGCTCCAAACTCTTCAACCCACGCTTCCGCTTCTTCCGTAAAACGTCCGCCCCAAAGTTTGCTCACGCTTCCACCTTCTTTTGATTCACTTGGCTGTATACTTTCGTCGGTAAACCAAATAATGAAATAAATCCAACTGCTGCATCATGATTAAATTCATCTTGAGCAGTATATGTTGCTAATTTTTCATTGTATAAAGAGTATTCAGATTTACGTCCTTCTACAATCGCATGACCTTTAAATAATTTTACACGCACTGTACCTGTTACATTCTTTTGCGTTTCTTGTAAAAATGCATGAAGCGCTTGTTTTAAAGGAGAGAACCATAAACCGTTATAAATAAGTTCTGTTATTTTCTGTTCAATCACTGGTTTAAAATGTGCTACTTCTTTTACGTGTGTTAAATCTTCCAACTCTTTATGTGCAGTGATTAACGTCATTGCTGCTGGGCATTCGTATACTTCACGAGATTTAATACCGACAAGACGATTTTCTACGTGATCGATACGTCCAACGCCATGTTTTCCAGCAAGTGCATTTAACGTTTTAATTAATTCTGCAAGTGAATATGCAGTACCATTCAAAGTCGTCGGTACACCTGCTTCAAATCCGATTTCTACAAACTCTGGTTTATTCGGTGTATCTTCTAATGCTAATGTCATCTCATATGCCTCTTCTGGTGGTGCTGCCCATGGATCTTCTAAAATTCCACATTCGTTGCTGCGTCCCCATAAGTTTTGATCGATTGAAAACGGGCTATCTAAATGAATCGGAATTGGTACATCGTTTTCTTTTGCATATGCAATTTCTTCTTCACGTGACCACTTCCATTCACGTACAGGCGCAATCACTTCTAAGTAAGGATTTAATGCTTGGATAGAAACTTCAAAACGAACTTGGTCATTTCCCTTTCCTGTACATCCATGTGCAACTGCAGTTGCACCTTCTTGTTCTGCGATTTCTACTAATTTCTTCGCAATAAGCGGACGAGATAATGCAGAGACAAGAGGGTATTTCCCTTCGTATAATGTGTGTGCTTGCATCGCCATCAATGCATATTCATTCGCAAATTCTTCTTGGACATCCACCATATATGATTTAATTGCACCAACTGAAAGTGCCTTTTCTTTCACAAACCCTAAGTCTTTTCCTTCCCCTAAATCTAAACAAAGTGCGATAACATCATAATTCTTCTCTTGTAACCATTTAATTGCAACGGAAGTATCAAGACCTCCGGAATATGCTAATACAACTTTTTTCTTCTCCATTTTGCATCCCCCTAAAGAATAAATATTCATTTTCTTTTATAATAATTCAAACTTTAACACCTTTTACAAAATGTATCAAGAGTCATTTTCAAATTTTTTCAAACAATTTCGTCGAACTTTTTTCTGTTTTTCTGTACAATATAAGCAGGAAAACGGGGGTGAACTTATGGAAAAGTATTTCTTATACGATAATCATCTAGGAATTGAAATTCCGCATTTACAAGAAGATTGGGAAGATATCCCCGAAAAAATGCAGCATGCTATTTTACTAAAATGGGAACAAATTCGCGGGAAAATTCCTGATCGTATAAAAGAACTTGAGCACTATATTAATACAAAACAACATCATTTAAATAACGAAGAAGACTTCGAAGTTTCTTGTAAACTAAATTCAGAAATTGCCGATCTTGCTTCCATCATTAATGACCTTTGGCTTTGGTATCGACTCACTCAAAATGTATCTGAGGGGAAAGCACACCAATGAAAAAAGCATGCCCCTCAATTACTTTGGGTCATGCTTTTTTGTCGTAACATGATTTACAATATATCTCTTGTGCTGTTTTCGCCAAACACACATCAAATGGACCAACTAATATACTTCTTTCTTTCGGCAACTTTACAAAAGCAACAAGTTCTTCTTCATATTGAATTTTTTTCTGACATGAAACGCATATTAATTCTTTTCTTTTGAACATGTCTTTTAGCATATCTTCACTCTCCCCTTCATCTATCTATATTAATATACTCTCATAATAGTTAAGAGTTGTAAAAAAATGACACATTTCGAATCGAATGATTCATATACTATGTACAAAAGGAGGTCTAAAGCTTATGCGTGCTTTCGTTATTATCGCTTTAACTTTTTTAAGTGTAATTAGTTGGGATGCGTTTTTTAAAGATAAAAGTGATGAAAAGAACACAACGGAATAAAACCCTTTTTTTCTTGCTTATTGGACAAACCGTTACAAACTGTCCAATCCTCTGAAATAACTTAGGCTTTGCTACAAAAATATTTAAACATAACATTTTTTGTAGATTCCCTCCGTTTATTGTCGGTTTCCATCCGCATACATTTTTTAAAAGTATGATATAATAGTATAAATCTTGAAGGAAGGGATTTTGATATCATGATCGCTCGAAGGAGCATGTGGCATCGTATTGACGAATCATACACGTAGCGTATTTTTCAGCTCAGATACTTTAGTCTAGCGAAAAAAATACGAGAGTGGGGAAATTATGATTGCCCGAAGGATAATTTGGCAAAAAAAAGACTCTTCTTACACATAGCGTTTTGTTTAGGACTTAATTGTTACTAACTAAACAAAACAAAGAAGAGCAGGATTGCTAAATGACGAATCCTACTCCACGTTTTGTTTAGTCGTTTTAAGACTTAAACTAAAACGAAGGTAGGGAGAATTGATGGACGAGAGGATTATTCGTTATTTCTTCAGCGACATATAGCGTAGTTAGTTTTTTCGTAAACTAACTGAAAGCTACATGTGAGCTCGTAGTTAGTTTACAACACAAAAAGGACTACTAACTACGGAAAGAAGGAATAACGATGAGGAACATCCAAAGTCGGCAAATTATTAAAGAAATTTTTATGGTTTTAATCGGTTCATTTATTTTAGCAGCAGCGCTATATCACATTCACTTCCAAAACCACTTAACAGAAGGTGGCTTTGTAGGAATTGCACTATTCATTCAAAACTTTTATGATATTTCACCATCTATTTCAACTGTATTAATGGATATCCCAATTATTTTACTGTGTGCTTCATTTTTGGGTAGAAAAATGGTTGGCTATTCATTCTTAGGTTCTATTTCATTCGGATTATTTTATTCCTTAATGGAAAATTATTCTCCATTTACGGTAGATTTATCAAATAATTTATTTATAGCTGCAATAGTTGGCGGTGCGTTAGCTGGTATTGGACTCGGTTTTATATTGCGATTTGGCGGTGCAACCGGTGGAGACGATATTTTAACAATTGTATTAAGTAAACGAACTCGTTTTACAATTGGGCAAATTTTCTTCGTCTTTGACGCGATTGTTCTTGCGCTTTCATTATATTATTTAAATTGGACAGAAATTGCTTTTACTATTCTTTCGATTGCCGTACAGGCAAAAACATTGGATTTAATTTATTATCCAAAAACAGAAAAAACAGCAGAAAAGCAGCCAGTATCTGTTCCAATGTCCAAAAAACATGCAACAAATTAAAAAAGCGAAAGGCTTCGGCCTCTCGCTTTTTTTATGCTCTTTTTTCTTTCTCGACTATATGGCGCACTTGATAAAATCTATTTGCAAATTCAGTAACGTTTCTTGTTAAACGATAGTTCACTGTAGATCCAATTGCCATTCCAATTACCGGAATACCTTGGAATAATTTACGACGAAGAGCATAAATCGAAAATGTCTTCAAAATTTGTTTTAACACAACTTCAGTAGAAGCTGTTTGCAACACTGCTTCGTCTCCTTCATAAAAGAACGAATCTTCTTGCTCCAGCTCTTGCAATAAATTGTACCATGCGTATTGCTGAAGTCTTCCTGGTAGTAATGACGCATGAAACACCTTTAACGCAAGCATCATTTCATAAGGCTTGTTCACATCATGCCCAAATGATGTTGCAATAAGTTGGACTGCCTTCACATTTAACGCGATCATAACCGGAAAATCTGCCGTTAATAATAATAAACCTCCAGCACCTGTCGCCCCGCCTTGCACAAACGAATATAGACGATGACGTGCTGTTTGCTGCTCTGCTATGTATGTTAACTGATCAATAGATAATGCTTTCAAATCTTCAAGCTGTTCAATCGATTCATCAAATAATCTCGATGTTCCTAAAATCCGATTACGTGCATCTAACTGTGCTTGTGAACTTTGAATAAATGCATGCAAATGAAAGAGCCATCCATCTGCTTTCGTGAAGAATTCTTTTCGCTTTTTCTCAGGTAATTTCGCAACTGTAGTATGTAACCATTTATCAAACACTTTTTGAAAATCGGTCGCTTCTTGCTCAACTAATTGCGCTTCCCATTCTTTTATATTGTCTAAAATGGCTTGTTCTCGCTTCGATCGCATCGTAACAACCACCTCGTTCGATTTTTTTCTATTGTAACATATTTCTGCTTATTCTTTACAAATATGCTTATATATCTCTTTTTATATACCCTTTATGAGGGACATAAAATAATAGCAAAAAGGATGAGATGCTTCACATGAATCTATCCAATCTAAAACAAAATTATAACGCAGAATTCAGCTTAGGAAAAAACTGCTGGCCTACTTGGGCATTATATCAATTAGAATTATCACCATTTTTTGGCGTTATTGATTTTATGCTAAGTCCTTCATTAGCGAAAGTAAATTTATTATTCCAAAATCGATTTGACCGCTTTTTAAATTAAGAAAATTTATCCTTCATCTCATTTTGGGATGATGATGCAAAATTAAGATGAAGGGGCAACCTTTATGAAATTGACTCCTGTCATGACTTTAAAACAGATGTAAACACACCAACTACTTGGCCTTCTTATACAGAAATTAAGTTAAACTACGAACATCGAACTAATCGTTTTCTAACTACAATTGAAACGGCAGAATCCATATTATTTATTCGAACTGGAGGAACATACGAAGAAGCATGTTCCCTAGAACAAATTTCATCTCAAATAATTACACATACATTCTCTGTCCTGTTACTAATTCCTGCCGATATACCAACTATCACTCAAGAAGATTGGGGATTACAACATACTTGCGTTATGAAATGCCCGATTATGGATGTATACCAATACAATGAAGCATTTTGGAAAGACTTATTTGATGGAATTACAGTTAGACCGCACACTTAAATACAGAATACTTTTATCACACCATACATTATAATCTTCCTTATACAAAACAAATAAGGAGTGATTCTATTATGTATCCACGTGCAAAAGCTTTCGGTCTTGCTGTACATCAAGATCGCCTTCTCGTACAAGAATATTATACAGAAGGCGAAACATATTATCGTCCTCTTGGCGGTTCCATTGAACTTGGTGAAAAATCAGCACATACTGTTATTCGGGAGTTTAAAGAAGAGCTTCATACGGAGATAGAAATCACCAATTATTTAGGTTGCTTAGAAAATGTCTCTCATCTAGATGGGGGCATTGGTCATGAAATCATTCAACTATATTCTTTGCGTTTATTAGACACCTCACTATATGAAATGGAAATATTAAATATACAAGATGAGCAAGCAGTAACGTATGCGAAATGGATTCCTATTAAGGCATTCATTCAGAAAGAAAAAATATTATATCCGGATGGAATTTTAAAATACATCCAAAAGAAAAAAGACGAAATCCTATAGGATCTCGTCTTTCTTTTTATATATTAACCAATATCTCCAAGACGTAGTACGTCACGAGCAATCATAACTTCTTCGTCAGTTGGAATTACGATAATTTTTACTGGAGAGTGTGGGAAGCTGATGAATGCTTCTTCACCGAATACGTTATTACGTTTTACATCGAAGTATACGCCCATGTACTCAAGGCCTTCTAATACGCGCTCACGAATAATCGCACTGTTTTCACCTACACCAGCTGTAAAGATGATTGCGTCTACACCTTTCATACGAGCTGTGTAAGAACCGATGTATTTGTGGATACGGCTTACGAATACATCAAGTGCTACTTTCGCACGGTGGTCGCCTTCTTCTTCTTTCGCAATGATGTCACGTAGGTCACTAGAGTAACCAGTAAGACCTAACATACCACTCTTCTTGTTTAATACGTTAACTACTTCTTCTACTGTTTGGCCTGTTTTTTCCATGATGTATGGAATTAACGCAGGGTCAAGGTTACCAGAACGTGTACCCATTGTTACACCAGCAAGTGGAGTGAAGCCCATAGAAGTATCGATAGATTTACCGCCTTCTACTGCTGCGATACTTGCACCGTTACCTAAGTGACAAGAAAGTAAGCTTAAGCTTTCAATTGGACGACCTAATAATTCAGCCGCACGCTCAGTTACATATTTATGAGAAGTTCCGTGGAAACCGTATTTACGGATGCCGAATTTTTCATAGTACTCATATGGTAAGCTGTATAGGAATGCAGATTCCGGCATTGTTTGGTGGAATGCTGTATCGAATACTGCTACTGCTGGTACGTTTGGTAATACTTCTCGGAATGCTTTAATACCAACAACGTTTGCTGGGTTATGAAGTGGTGCTAAATCGCTTAATTCTTCGATATCAGCTAATACTTCATCAGTAATTAAAACAGAGTCAGCAAATTTTTCGCCGCCGTGAACAACACGGTGACCGATACCGCCAATCTCATCTAGAGATTTAACGATTCCGTTTTCAGTTAATTTTTTAAGAAGCATATTAACTGCTACTGCGTGATCTGGGATGTTTGTAATTTCTTTTTGTTTTTCGCCATCTACAGTAATAGTGAAGATACTATCTTCTAAACCGATACGTTCTACTAAACCTTTTGTTAATACTGTTTCACTTGGCATTTCAAATAATTGGAATTTTAAGGAAGAGCTTCCTGCGTTAATCGCGATGATTTTTGACATCTAGTCTTTCGCCCCTTTTTCTCTTGGTAGTTGTGTGGATGTTTCCACAAACCGCTCGATTTTATCTAATCAAATTTACTAAATATGAAAACGTTTCATCATTAGCAAATTTTATACTCACGATTTTAATTTAAACATCGTCCGACATATATTTCAAGTGAAAAAATTGTAACACCAAGAAAAAATATATATTACAGATTTCAAAAAAATTCAGTTAAATCTAGTATATATTTAAAAATATGACATATTATATAAAACTGTACTACATGAATCACTAACTCTGTTACATATACCCAGCTTTATTTATGTGTTGCAAACCAAGTATTTAATTGATCCATAATGTTCTCCATCGCCTTCATGTTAGAGAATTTAGGCAACTCCACTAATAACGCCTGTTTTGGCATTGTTACATTAGAGCCTTTCTTTTGGAGAACAAATATACTTTTTGCATTTTTCTCGTTTTTAAACATGGAAACAGGAAGCTGTAATAACCCTTGAATAAAGCATGTTTCTTTAATAAATGCATGTAATTTTGGTGCCTGATCACTTTCAAAAATGAAGTTTGGTACTAAGAAGAATAAGTACCCGCCCTCTTTCGTATGTTTCACACTTTGTTCAATAAATAAGTGATGAGCATACGACATTCCTTCATCTGCTTTTAATTTATATTCACTGGCACCGATTTCGTTTGGATAGTAACCAATCGGTAAGTCTGAAACGACTGCATCAACTGGATCGATATAAAGTGGTGCTAGTCCATCTTGATGGAAGAATTCGATTGCATGCTTCTGTAAATTTGCATTTACTAAAGCAAGTTTAATTAGCACTTCATCCACTTCTACACCAAATCCACTCATTGTTAGTCCTTCTTTGGCGCTATTAAACACTGTAGTCATTAAATTTCCTGTTCCAATTGCAGGATCTAAAACTGTAATTTCGTTTTGACCTTGCATAAATTTATGGAATAAGTAACTCATGAACATCCCAACTGCATCAGGCGTCATTTCATGATTCGCTTGTACGCCTTCTTTCATTCCTTTTAAGATGGCTAACTGAAATGCTTTACGAATTTCTTCACCTTTATATGTTTCTTCATTAAACGTACTATATTCACGATTCAGCCTTTCAATTGCTGATTCGGATAATTCCTCTTGTAAAATCGCTCCCTCAAACAAGTTATCACCTGTTTCTACAAGCGCCTCTAAATATGTCACATCTAATTCTTTACGTAAAACTACCGCAGAAGAATCAAAAATAGAAAATAATGTTTCCACTGTCTGACTCACGTACATTCCTCCTTCTCTCTTTTACACATAACTTATATCATACCACAAAGTGATTTTTTCCAAAAAGAAAAAGCGACCTCCTGTAAAGAGCTCCCTCTCAAGTTATATATGATATAACGTTTTTTCTCATATATCGGCACCGTTACGTAGCGATATATGAGAAAAAACGACCTCTTTATAAGAGGTCATTTCCTTCACATTACTTTGCAGATTTAGCTGCTTCTAATGCTGCTTCATAGTTTGGATGGCTTGTACCTTCGCCTACGTATTCTACGTAAACTACTTTGTCATTGCTATCTACTACGAATACTGCACGAGCAAGTAAACGAAGTTCTTTCATTACTAAGCCGTAAGCTTCACCGAATGAAAGGTCACGGTGGTCAGAAAGTGTTACAACATTTTCTAAACCGTTTGCTGCACACCAGCGTTTTTGAGCGAATGGTAAATCAGCGCTAATTGTTAATACTTTTGCGTTTTCAATACCTGCTGCATCTTGGTTAAAACGACGTGTTTGTGCATCACACACACCTGTGTCGATTGAAGGTACAACACTAATTAATTTTACTTCGCCTTTGTATGTTTCTAAACTTACTGGAGATAAGTCGTTTGCTAATACTTGGAAGTTTGGCGCTTGATCGCCAACTTTAACTTCTGTTCCAACTAAAGTCATTGGATTACCTTTAAAAGTTACGTTTGCCACTTGAAAATCCTCCCTTATTTAAACAAAATATGTACAATGTAAATGATAGTTTGTCCCTATCGATAATGCAAATAAAATCGCTTTATTTACAAAAAAATAAAAGAAGCTAACCTATTGATTAGCTTCTTTATTCGTTAAATTTGAAATTCAGGATCATCTTCTTTTCGTTTATCCATCATTTCTTTCACTTTATCAACAGCTTGTGGCGCTAATTCAATTATTTTATCGATGACGTGTGTTTGTTTATCTAAGTGCAATACTTTCACACCATCTCCATTTATAACAAGAAAGGCAACAGGATTAATAGAAACTCCTCCACCACTTCCCCCGCCAAATGGATGACGGCCTGAATGTTCTACTCTACCAAATTCACTTCCACCAGCAGCAAATCCGAAACTTACTTTCGAAACAGTAAGAATTACACTTCCATCTGCCGCTTTAATTGGGTCACCAACAATTGTATTTACATCAGTCATTTGTTTTAAATGCTGCATTGCTGTTGTCATTAAACCTTGAATTGGATGGTCCATTCTATATCCCCCCTATGCTTGAACAGATTTTTCTGTCATACCAGATTTTTGCTGCCTCATAAATATGAGCAATTTCATCGCTGTTTTTATAGTGCGGAATATACGAAAAGATGCTGTTAACTCGCATCTTGATGCAAATCCCTTCCCTTGAAAAACAGGAGTAATTTCAAATTCTGGTACATCGACAATATGCATATATTGTCCGACAACTCCAGCAGCCATACCTTTTGTCCCCCATGCATATCCAGTGACAATTCCAGTACTAGCTGCGTCGCCTGCTCCAATTTGCGTATGCCATTTCCAACCATTGATTTTCACTCGTTTGAGAAAATCTTTAACGATAGTATGAACTTTTTGAAGCCTTTTTATCAGTTCCCCAATACTGTCAAGTTGCGCCATAATTTTATTATCTAGTCCGCCGTCCTCTTCAGCTTTTTCGATTTTCTGTCCTGTCTTTTTCTGCTGTTTTTCAATTCTTTCCAACACATCAAATGTATATCGAATCATCCATATTTTCACTTGAAATAAACATTGCTTTTCCATTTCTGAATATAAAAATGTCACCTTAAGCGATATTTTCGACAATAGTATAAGCAAAATAAAAAGGAGAAGAATTATTATTCCAATTACGAGCCACTTCATACGTATCATCCTTTCACTCCATACCCATTATCGACAAGTTTATTCATCGTTAAACAGAGTTTTATAAGATTGAATATAAAAATTTTTCTAAAAATAAAAAGGTATTTTGACAATTTATATCGAAATATATTATTTGAACATATCATCAGGGAACGGACTCTAATGATATGCAGCACGAAAAACAGAAAATTTAACTGCAGTGGAGGGATACATAATGGCAGATCGTCGCAATTTATTTTTCTTTTATGGTGATGACAAAGCAACGCTCGTTGAAAAAATGAAACCAATCTATCGTATTTTAGAAGAGAATGGATTTACCATATTAGATCATCCAAAAAATGCAAACGCTATCGTCAGTGTTGGAGATGATGCAACCTTCTTACAAGCCGTTCGTAAAACTGGTTTTAGAGAAGATTGCTTATACGCAGGGATTTCTACGAAAGATGAAACTTCGTTCTACTGCGATTTTCACATTGATCACATTGATACAGCCCTTCAAGAAATTACAAAAAATGAAATTGAAGTGCGCAAATATCCAACAATTCAGGTAGATGTAGATCATGGTACATCTTTCTATTGTTTAAATGAGTTCTCATTACGTTCTAGCATTATTAAAACATTCGTTGTAGATGTTCACGTTGATGATTTATACTTCGAAACATTTAGAGGGGACGGTTTAGTAGTTTCTACCCCAACAGGAAGTACAGCTTACAATAAATCATTGCATGGTGCAGTTGTTGACCCACTTATTCCATGTTTCCAAGTAAGCGAACTAGCATCTTTAAACAACAACACTTACCGTACGCTCGGTTCACCGTTCATTTTAAATCACGAACGTACATTAACTTTAAAACTAAGACCAGACGGTAACGATTATCCTGTTATCGGCATGGATAACGAAGCGCTTAGCATTAAACAAGTGGAAAAAGCTGTTGTACGCTTAAGCGATAAACAAATTAAAACAGTTAAATTAAAAAACAACTCTTTCTGGGAAAAAGTACAAAGAACGTTTTTATAGAATTAAAATAACCGCAGAATTATGGAATTCCATAATTCTGCGGTTGTTTATTTCTCTAACTATTAGTTGCTATTTTTGTCGGTAAGTCGATATATTTCAATAATCGCTCATATATTTTTACATACCTTTTCTATAGACAACTTGGCCATCTATTACGGTCATTTCTGCTTGTACTTCTTTCATTTCTTCTGCCTCAATTTCAAAAATATTACGGTCTAATATCGTAAAGTCTGCTTCATATCCTTTTATAATTTGCCCTCGCTTCGCTTCTTTTCCGATTGCATAGGCACTTCCTGTTGTAAATAGAGAAACAGCCTCATATACCGTTAATCTTTCCTCAGGCATATAGCATACATCGTCAATAAAACTTCTACGTGTAACAGCGCTATATATGCCTAAAAATGGATTCACTTGTTCAATTGGTGCGTCAGACCCACCGTTGCAGCGTAATCCTGCTTCCAGTAACGTCTTCCAAGCGTATGCATAACGAAGACGACGCTCGCCTAGTTTTTCAATGACTGACGGGAAATCTGAGGAAAGAAAGACCGGCTGTATATCGATAATAGCCGACAAGTTTTTCATTCTTTCAATCAACTCTTCACGAGCAAGCTGACAATGAATAATACGGTCACGTAACCCTTTTGCTGGTGGATATAATTCGAGTGCATTAATGACATATTCAAGCGATAAGTCACCGATAGTATGAATCGCAACTGGCATATGTAAGTCTCGTGCTTTCTTCACTAATTCTGCAAGTTCTTCACGTGAGAAAATTGCAACCCCATTCGTTTCCTTCGCATCTTCATACGGTTCACTTAATAATGCTGTTCTTCCGCCAAAAGAACCGTCAGAAAAAATTTTCATTGCCCCAAATTCAATATAATGTTCATTTTCATATTCTTTTCGTTCTTGTGCTACTTCATGATGAACGAGCAAATGTGCTTTAAATGGCATTTCTTTTATAACGTGAGAAAACGCATTATGCGTTTTTCTAAAGCCACCATAGTAATTTAAATCTTCCGTATGCCCGCCAACAAGTCCATATTGCCAACAATCTTTAATCGCTGTTTGCAGAGCTCTTTGTAAATAAGCTTCATCAATTTCTGGCTGAACGTGTTTAATTAATTCTTGCCCTTGTTCATATAAAAGTCCTGTTAACTTATTTGATGAATCCCTGCCAATTTTCCC
Source organism: Bacillus cereus group sp. BfR-BA-01382 (assembly GCF_022663475.1). Lineage (NCBI taxonomy): Bacteria > Bacillati > Bacillota > Bacilli > Caryophanales > Bacillaceae > Bacillus > Bacillus cereus group sp. BfR-BA-01382. The sequence goes on along the minus strand of NZ_JAKUFQ010000007.1, from coordinate 44,197 downwards.
GCCTTTTGGATTTTGCGTCGCTTCTGTTATGTTCGCTTCTTGCAATATGTATGAATTCACCCATGTAACGTGACGACAAACTCGCTTTAATAAAATGGGATGTTCTTTCGAAATTTCATCTAAATCACGCGCATGAACATCTTTCGTATCTGTAAAGTTATTTTCATTCCACCCTTCTCCAATAACCCAAGATCCCTTTGGTGCTTCTTCCACTCGCTTCTGAACAAGAGTAAGCACTTCACCATAAGATGTACAATTTGATAAATCTAGACGGAGTAATCTCTCCCCATGCCCAATAAGATGCATATGGCTATCAACGAGACCCGGAATCATTGTTTTTCCTTTTAGGTCCTGCAACTTAACGTTTGAATATCTACTTTCTAATTCTTCCTTACTCCCAGCATCAACGATTATGCCATTTTCAACATAAATAGCTTCTACTTTTTCATTCTTTTCTCGCATTGTGTAAATGGTGCCGCCATACCAAATTTCTCTCATATATCCCATCTCCTTTATTTTATTGTATAAAAAAAAGCACCATTTCAAAACATGGTGCTTTTCTAAAAATTACTTTTGTTCAGTAGTAGACGTTGTAACTTGCCATTCAATATTAAATTTATCTTTTACTTGTCCGTATGCTGGGCTCCAGAATGTTTCTTGAAGTGGCATGATAACCTCTCCACCTTCTTGTAACTTATCGAATACTTCTTTTGCTTTTTCTGCATTACTAATTTGAATTGCGATTGTTACTTGAGATCCGATTGCATGCCCTTGACCTGGGAATGTATCAGAAATCATAAGATCCGTATTACCAACTTTTAAAGTAGCGTGTAAAACGCGCTCTTTCGCTTCAGCTGGAATCGGGTATTCTGGATTTTCAGGCATGTCACCAAAAGTTTGCATGACTTCTACTTTTGCATCTAAAACCTCTTTATAAAACTGTACAGCTTCTTGCCCACTACCATCTAAAACTAAGTACGGATTAATACCTAAAATCATACGGACACCTCTTTTTTAAGTTTATAAAATCGAACTTGTGTTCGTTTTTATATTATCATTGTTTTGCATTTCATTCAACTATTTACTTCACTGTTTTCAAAATTATTTTGACGGAATCTCCATCTCTTGTTTTCTAAGTTCAATACGGCGAATTTTTCCAGAAATCGTTTTTGGTAGTTCATCTACAAATTCAATTTTGCGAGGGTATTTATATGGTGCAGTGAGTTCTTTGACGTGTTGTTGGAGTGTTGGAATTAATGTTTCTTCGTTCTTTTCTATATTCTCTCTTAATACGATAAATGCCTTCACGACACTTCCGCGAATTTCATCAGGACTTGCGACAACCGCACATTCTCTTACGTAAGGATGTTTTACAAGCGCATCCTCTACTTCAAACGGCCCGATTGTATAACCAGAGCTAATAATGATATCATCACCACGCCCTTCAAACCAGAAGTAGCCATCTTCATCTTTCTTCGCTTTATCACCTGTAATATAATAATCACCGCGGAATTGCATCGCTGTACGCTCATCGTCTTTATAATATTGTTTAAAGAGTGCCGGCGTTTCAATGTGAACTGCAATATCACCAACTTCGCCTACTTTAACTGGAATACCTTCCTCATTTACGATATCGACGTGGTTACCTGGCGTTGGTTTCCCCATTGATCCTGGTCTAATATCCATCCCTTTCATTACACCAACAAGTAGTGTATTTTCCGTTTGCCCATAGCCGTCTCTTACTGTAATATCAAAGTGCTTTTGGAACGTTCCAATAACTTCTCTATTTAACGGCTCACCTGCGGATACAGCGCTATGTAACGCCTCTAAATTGTACTGGCTTAAATCTTCTACCTTTGCCATTAATCTATACTCAGTCGGTGTACAACAAAGCACATTCACCTTATTATCGTCTAATAAATTTAAATACGTTTTCGGTTCAAACTTGCCGTTGTACACAAATCCTGTTGCCCCTGAACCGAGAGTTGCTAAAAACGGGCTCCAAATCCACTTTTGCCACCCTGGACTAGCCGTTGCCCATACAACATCATTCTCTTCAATTCCGAGCCAATTCGGGGCGCTTGTACGTAAATGAGCGTATGCCCACGCGTGAGTATGAACGACACCTTTCGGGTTTCCTGTCGTCCCTGACGTGTAAGATAAAAAGACCATATCTTCTTTATCTGTTTTCGCCATTTCTAACATGTCACTTTCTGTTTCTAATGCTGTTTTTAAATTGATCCATCCGTCTACTGACTGCTCGCTCAGGACGAATTTTTGAAGAGATTCCATTGCTTCTATATCATCAAACTGTCCAATGTACGGCTCATAGCTTACTATCGCTTTTACTTCGCCATGTCCAATTCGATATTCGATATCTTTTTTACGCAACATTTCCGAACTTGGAATTACGACAAATCCTGCTTTAATCGCAGCGATATACGTCATGTACGCTTCAATTAAACGCGGCATCATAATAAGGAGCTTGTCCCCTTTTTGTAAGCCACTTTTTATAAAAGCGTTTCCAATTTTATTTGCACCTTGCATTAATTCAAAATATGTAACTTCTCGTCTATTCCCTTTATCATCTTGCCAAATTAAAGCAAGCTTCTCTTTATCGTCTGTATATTTCTCTATTTCTGAAACTAAATTATAAGATGGTGGTGCCAACAATTCCTCTCTCTTCATAAACATCCTCCTTTTTCTTTATGCCTCCCTTATATAATAAAGAATTTTCAGTAAATTTTGAACCCTCTTCTTTTGACAATTTTTTTATGCTTTTGTCGAAATGAATTTATACTAATATGAACAACAAAAAGAAAGAGCGAGAGAACCCGCTCTTTCTAAGCCATCATATGGGATTATTTTTGGTAACCGCCTAATTGTTGCTCAGCTAGTGAAACTAGACGTTTAGTGATTTCACCACCAACAGAACCGTTAGCGCGAGCTGTTGCATCAGCTCCAAGTTGAACACCAAACTCTTGAGCGATTTCGTATTTCATTTGGTCTAATGCTGATTCAGCACCAGGAACCGCTAATTTATTTGTGCTACGTGACATGTTGTATCACCTCCTTGTGAGTATAGAGTGTGATAAACAACATGACTTCATACACGTTTTAGATATGGTAATTTATGGTTTTAGAAAAGTTCTTCAAATTTTTCTTCTTCCGCCACTACTTCAACCGTTTGTAATACCATTGTTTCTTTGTTCGCTACAGCTTCTTCGATTAACGGTGTGAAATCGTATTTCGCTTCAAATCGATTTGCTTTTTCACGCTTCGGCTTCGTCGCCGGGCTAGCTGGTGTGAATACTGTACAGCAATCTTCGTATGGACGAATTGAAATATCATACGTGCCGATTTCTTCAGCAATTTTAATAATTTCTAATTTATCCATCGTAATAAGCGGACGAATAACTGGGTAGTTTGTTACTTCGTTAATCGTATGCATGCTATCTAATGTTTGGCTTGCTACTTGTCCAAGACTTTCACCAGTCGTAATTGCAAGTGCGTTACGCTCCTCAGCAATCTGCTCTGTAATACGCATCATCATACGGCGCATAACCGTCATTGAATAGCTAGATGGGATTTCTTTATTAATCGTTTTTTGCACTTCTGTAAACGGAACAAGGTGCAGCGTTACACGTTTACAGTATTTCGTTAACCCTTGTGCTAAATCGATTACTTTTTGTTTTGCACGCTCACTTGTGAAAGGTGGGCTATGGAAGTGAACTGCTTCCACAGATACGCCGCGTTTCATCGTTAAGTACGCTGCTACCGGGCTATCAATACCACCAGAAAGAAGTACCATTACTTTTCCACCAACGCCAACTGGTAAACCGCCAGCTCCCATGTGCTCACCACACATAATATAACTATAACCACTGCGAATTTCTATACGTACATTCACATCTGGATTATGAACATCTACTGTTATATCCTCTGTATTTTCTAAAATGTGCCCACCGATTTCTGGAAGTAACTCCATCGTCTTCATTGGGAAGCGCTTATCAGAACGATGCACTGTAATTTTAAATGTTTTCACATCATCTTTTACTTGTAAGAAAGCTGCTAATGCACCTTTTTTAATGTCTTCTAATTCTGATGGTACTTTCATCGCTAAGTTAAACTTATGAATACCAAATACGTCTTTCAATCTTTCAGAGATTGCCTCATGATCTTCACCGTTTAACTGGATGTACATACGGTCATGCGTTGCATCAATTTTAATGTTTGGGAACTTTTTCAGTTTGAACTTCACGTTATCTTTTAATGTGCTTACAAATTTAGAACGGTTCTTACCTTTTGTCGTCATTTCTCCGTAACGCACTAAAATATATTCATATGTCATCATATTTCTTTACCTCATCACTTCATATAATTTTGGCATTGTCTCTTTTACAATACCTTCAAATTGTTTTACTTCTTCCATCGTGTTATCTGGTGCCAAACTAATACGAATAGCGCTTGCAGCTGCTGCATGCGGCACTCCCATCGACACTAACACTCTGCTTACTTCATTTGCTTTTGAAGAACAAGCTGATTTCGTTGACACATATACACCGTGTTCTTCTAAAGCATGAACGACTACTTCTGGTTTTAAACCAACAAATGATACATTTAAAATGTGCGGTGCTGCATATGCAAGCGATGTATTAATCGTCACATCTTCCATCTCTTTAAAGAAGCTGACAAGCTCCGCTTGTAAACCTTGCAAATGAGCTACCTTTTCTTTCACTTGTTCCATTGTCATGCGAAGTGCTTTCACCATCGCTACAATGCCAGGTAAATTCTCTGTACCAGAGCGATACTTAAGCTCTTGTTGACCACCTGATAAAATCGGATCTAATCTTACGCCATCACGTATATAAAGAAGACCCGTTCCTTTTACACTGTGGAATTTATGTCCAGATATTGAGCAAAGATCAATATGAGAAGCATATAAATCAAGCGGTACTTTTCCTATCCCTTGTACATGATCTACATGGAATCTTATTTTCGGATGATTCGATAATAAAGTTCCAATTTCAGCAACGGGCTGAATTGCTCCAGTTTCGTTGTTCACATGAATAATTGATACAAGAATCGTGTCTTCACGAATTGCTCGTTTTACATCCTCTACCGATACAACACCGTGCTCGTTAACCGGTAAATATGTTACATCAAATCCGAGTTCTTCTAATTGCTTATATGCCTCAAACACAGACGCGTGTTCAATATTTGTTGTAATGATATGTTTACCGCGCGAACGATTCCTCATTGCTATCCCTTTAATCGCAAGGTTGTTTCCTTCCGTTCCACCTGATGTGAAAATAATTTCAGAAGGTTTAACGTGAAGAAGCTGCGCTGCAATCGTTCTTGATTGTGTTAATAGACGCTCTGCCTCTCCTCCAAGCGAATGAATAGAAGAAGGATTACCAAAATATTTCCCAGCAACCGTCACGTACGATTGAAGAGCTTCTGGATATGGCTTCGTCGTCGCACTATTATCAAAATAGATCATCGTTCTTCCCCTTTCAGCGCTATCACATCATATAATCATATCATAAATACGTGTCATTACGCTAAGACTACGCAAAGGTTCCGTTTTATCCCGATTAGTGAATAATAATAATTAGTGAGATCCCCCCACTGATTACAGTTTCACTTTACCCCGCATTAACGGGCAGTAAGACTCTCACCTCAAAGTTCAACTAGAGCAAAGAAGTTAGGTAGGAGATCAACTGCCCGTAAATGCCCGATTGGTTCAACTAGTAATCAGTGGGGGATGAATCCCCCCCCACTAATTACAGTTTCACTTTATTTTGAAACGAATAACCTTACTGTATTCCGCTATTCATTATAGCAACATCGCCTGCAAAATTACACAAAAAAACAAACCCTTTATGAAAGGGTTTGTTCATTGTCTACATATTCAGCTATTTTTTGAACAACACCAGGTTCAAGTTGCTCTAGTACAGAAGCTGCTTGTTCTAAAGCTGCATCGTATTGATATTCACGGAATAATTTCTCCGCATAATTTAAGCTTTCTGCAAGGCTTTCATCATGACTGCGGTAACGGTTACCGTATTGAATTAATTTTTCAACTAAATACGCTTGTCCAATTAACTCTTCTGTCATTTCAGCTACACCGTTCACAGTTGTGTATGCTTCTTCTAAACTGCTATTTACAGCGTTCATATTTAACGGCTTCACTTCTAATTGTTCATATACAGCTTGCATTGCCATTTGCCCTCTTTTTAAATCTTCCATAATACTCTCTGGAAGACCTGGCAAATTCGACTTTTGCATAAAGCGTTTCGTTTCGAAAATAGTATTTCGCATTTCTTGTAACTTCTCACGCGCTTCAAATTCTTCTTTACGCATCGTTTGCAGCATCTCTTTATATTCTGCATGAAGTATTTTTAACGTTTCACATTGCTCATAAACCTCTTCTAGTTCCTCACGAATAATAGAGAAGGCAATATCTTGTTCAGCAACGCGTAATTGTAGCATTTCAAAACGTTTCGTTAAAATGTGCATTTGCTTTTCAATTACTTTTTGAGATTCAATATCCTTATCTTGCAATTGATAGCTTTGTTTCACAAGTTGTGTTTCTGTTTTCGTTTCAATCGTTTCGATACGTATTTCTTCTAAGTCTTCATAAACAGAAAGTGTTTTTTGCTCCACATAATGTCTCGCATGCACCTCTTGCTCAAGTTGATCATAGAAACCATCTAAACGAGTTTTTAAGTCTTCCACTTTTTCAGCCGCTTCTGTTATATGAAGCTCCTGTATATCCATTAAACATGTGTTTAGTTGTGTCGTCATATCACGAACTTCTTTAGGGACTTCCAAATACTCTAATACATAACCTTGTCTTACCATATCATTATGACCCTGTAATAAATCTTCCAGTTGAACTGGTAGCGTCGCTTGACACTCTACTAATAAATCTGGAATTTGGTGAATAATGATTTCTAAACCAGCTAAACCTTCTTCTAAACTAATAACAATTTCTCTCGCTTTTAAGTAGTCACCATTATCTGTTGCTTCTTCAAAACTTTTAAATTTATTAGATTCAGCGTCTAGCATCTCTTCGATTTTCTGCTCTGCTGCCCCATACATATGTCTATGAGCAAGAACACTCTTTTTCATACTACGATATGTATCACGTAACCCTTCAATTTCCGAGCTATTTTTCTCATGGCTTTCTAACAATTGCTGTAATTCATTTAAAACACCTGTAATACGATTATCAGCGTCATCTAAACCACTTATGGATTCGTTCATCGCATGCTTTGCTTTTCGGAAGGAGAATTGCGAGGCGAATTTTCGCGCTTGCGCTAAATCTTTGTCAGCTTTCGGAAGGGTTGTTGATACAATTTCATCCCATTCTTCACGCCATTTACCAAACAGTTCTTCTGTTTGACCCGTCATGTTTAAATCTTTTACCCGTTTTAGTTCATCTGCCACAGGTTTATCTTTTATCTCTTGTTTCCACTGCTCCAGTGCTTCAATATCTTTATATGAACGATTTCTTATCACAAGCTCTATCATGAGCAGCACTAGAATAGAGCTTACTACAATGATAACGATCGTCAGGATAGAATCCATGCAAAAAAGCCTCCTAGTTATATCTCTTTTTTTGTCCGTTCCGTTTATGAAATGGAAGGCATTATGTATAAAAAGGGAATTCCCCTATATTTAACAACTAACAATGTACTAATCATACCATGTAATGGCTTGTTTTTGACCTAGTTTTTTTTAAAATTTCATGTTTCTTTCAATGCGATTGTAATCTTTCTCAATATTCCGCCTACCTCACTACCTATCCTCAAATGATTGTAATAACAAACAATCTTTCGTATGAGATACGAAATAAATTTTCCGCATGAGTGGTGGTTCAACAGAAATTCCATGTACATTTCCCTGCCTTACAGACTGCTCTACTGCCCTTTCTGGAAGTAAAGTAATGCCAAGGCCAGCTTTTACCATTGCAAGCATCGGTTCTGCGTAAGATGTTTCCACAGCTATAGTTGGTTTTACACCTATCTCATGAAACATGTTCATAATCATTTTCCTTACATCGCATATTTCTGGATATACAATTAATTTTTCATTTTGCAGCTCTTCTATTTGAATGACTTTCTTCTCTTTATACGGATGATTATTTGAAATGACACAAACAATTTTCTCTTGTTGCACTTCTTTTATATACGTAGCACCTTCTACTACTGAATCGATGAACATCGCGTCGATCTCCCGCGCTTTAAATAAATCTCTTAATACTTCCGTATGTCCGATTTGCCACTCTACTTCAAACTCATCACCTAATACATCTTTACACTCTAATATGTAATGCTCTGCTAAACTCGGTAGTATACCAATTGAAAACTTTCGGTTCTCTTGATACCCCCTCATTTCTGTTTTCACTTCATTTATTTGTTCCAAAATCGGTAGCATTCTTTTTATAAATAACTCTCCTGCCTCCGTTAACTCCACTCCTTGCGCAGAACGCTTAAGTAAAGTAACCTCTAAATCCGCTTCTAACTTTTGAATTTGCTTACTAAGCGCTGGTTGAGATATATGTAAAATTTTACTTGCCTTTGATAAACTTCGCGTATGCTTCACTTCGATAAACGATCGTACTGCCTCCAAATCCATCGTACACACCTCTAACAAAAAGTTATAACCGTTATAAGAAATCGATATTTCCTCCTATAAACAATTACTCTTTATACTTATTTCATCAACTTACTATAACGAAATGCAAAGGGGAAAGATACTCTTGAACAAAAAACAAATGCTACTCGGATCCTTTCTATGCTTACTCGCCGTCACTGCCTGGGGATTTATGTTTCCTGTAATGGCAAATGCTCTGCAATTTATCGATCCGTTCTTCTTCACAACGATTCGCTATGGATCAGCAGCTATTATTTTTCTTATTTTGCTATTAATTACTGAAGGGAAGACTTCACTCCGCTTAGAAAAAAGAACACTTTCTCTGTTCTTTTACGGGACAGTCGGTTTCGCAGGATATGGTTTTCTCGTTTTCTACGGACAACAACTTGCTGGACCTTCCGGAGCAATTCATGCAGCTATGATTCAGTCTCTTATGCCACTGATCGCCTTATCACTGCAATGGGTAACGAAAAATCGTCGCCCACAAAACTACACATTTCTTTGTATGTTCGTTGCATTACTTGGTGTGATGCTTGTCATTTCAAAAGGAAATATTCACTTATTATTTGGAGCTGCAAGCCACTTATCGACAAACATATTAATGCTATGCGGCGTTACTTGCTGGGTCATTTATACAAACGGAGGTGCTCGTTTTCAATCCTGGTCACCACTTAGGTACACGACATTAACTTGTTTATTTGGCTCCATTTCACTCATCGTTATTGTTACTTTCTTAACGTACACAAATATAGTTACTATGCCGTCACTGCGTAAAGTTGTGAGCGTTCGTTTTGAGCTCTTTTATATGTCGATTATCGCAGGAGTTATCGCTGTATTTTGCTGGAATATGGGAAATCGCTATATTTCATCTATTAACGGCATATTATTTATGAATTTAGTTCCTATTCTTGCACTGATAGGTTCTATCTTTCGAGGTTATACAGTCGATAAAATTGAAATCGCTGGAGCAACGTTAACAATTATCGCGCTATTATGTAACAATTTATGGCAAAGAAAAATAAACATAAAACTCCCCACCTCAGTTCGTTAGGTGGGGATTCTTCACATATGAACAGCTCTTGGCCATTCATGGTACATATTCGCTTTACATAATGCTTGTTCCATCCATTGCTCAATCTCTTTCGTGTACATTTCTATGAAAAATGTCTCAGACGGGAAAGAATGCAGTACTTCTGATATATATTGTGGATATAAAAACGGCATATTTATCATGCCTTTTAATTGCGTCATAAACATTGTAAATGATACTTTCTGAAATTCTTGTTTTATTTGTCCTTGCCTAATAATTTGCTCTATATAATATCTTTCTTTAGAAAAATAAACGGTCATCACTTCACGAATTAATGTCGTATCAAGCGAAAGCTCTCGGTAGAAGAAACGTGTTAGTTCTCTATTTTCAAATTGATATCGTAACATCCCACGCACCATTTGCACCATCACATCTTTAGCCGACAAATACTCTCTCTGTTCAAACGAAATTTCAATCACATGAATATACCCTTCTAAAAAATCAGTAATAAGCTGTTCTAATAAACCTTGCTTCCCAGCAAAATAATATGAAATATTCGCTACATTCACATCCGCTCGCTTTGCAATGTCTCGCACCGACGTTCCATCATAACCTTTCGTATTAAACAACGATATTGCCGCATCAATTACTTTTTGTTTCGTCTGCTTCATGCGCTCACTTCCTCTCAATGAACAGCTATAGTTTAAATTTCTTGACTTTTAAGACAAATTCCTTTAATTTTCTATCGACAAAGTCATGTGAAATACATCGTATTTTGCTAATATTTTACACATCTCGATAAAAAAGGAGCTGTTTCCATGTTTACTAAAGAAAGTTATGCAGGATCTCGCGTGCAGCAATATGAGACAGTAATTAAACAACTGGATGCGTTATTAACTGGCGAATCAAACGTAGTCGCAAACTTATCAAATGCGTCCGCATTATTAAACCAATTTTTAGATCGCGTTAATTGGGTTGGCTTTTATGTAACAGAAGGAAATCAGCTTGTCCTTGGACCGTTCCAAGGAATGCCTGCTTGCGTACGCATTCCATTTGGACGAGGCGTTTGCGGCGTAGCAGCTGAAACGAAAACAACTCAGCTTGTAGCGGACGTTCACCAATTCCCAGGTCACATCGCTTGCGATAGTGCTTCTAATTCGGAAATCGTTGTACCGATTGTGAAAGAAGGAGCTGTCATTGGTGTACTTGACATTGATAGTCCTGAAAAAAATCGTTTTGATGAAGTAGATCAGCACTATTTAGAAAAGTTTGTGGAGACACTCCTAAAACATATGTAAAAAGAAAAGAGCGAGTTATCGACTTAGTACGTCCTGTACAAAACCGATAGCTCACTCTTTTTTTATTGATTAACAGTAGATATTTTCTTTAATGCCTGCTCTAAATCAGAAACGATATCCTCCCACGATTCTAAACCGACCGATAAGCGTATTAAATTATCGAAAATGCCCATTTCTTTTCTTAGTTCAGCCGGAATCGCAGCGTGCGTCATCGTTGCTGGATGCTGAATTAATGTTTCTGTATCGCCTAAACTTACCGCAATTGTAATAAAGTGAAGATCATTAATAAACGCTTGCGTCTCTTCTTTTCCGCCTTTTACTGAAAAAGAAATAACACCGCCCCCGCGTTTCATTTGACGAGATGCTAACTCCCCTTCTGGATACCAAACATCTTCTACCACATCATGTTTTCTTAAGAACGATACAATTTTTTCTGCATTATCACAATGACGATCCATTCTTACTGCTAACGTCTTTAACCCGCGTAATAATAACCACGCATCAAACGGCGCCATAATACCGCCGATATCTTTTCGCATCGGGCGAATCTTTTCAGCTAACGCTTTCGTTTTACAAATCGTTACACCCGCTACAACGTCACCATGGCCACCAATATATTTTGTCGCACTATGCACAACAGCGTCACAGCCAAGCTCAAGCGGTCTTTGTAAATAAGGCGAACAAAACGTATTATCAACAATGACAAGTAAGCCATTTTGCTTCGCAACCTGAATCACTTGTTTTAAATCGATTAATTTCATTGTTGGATTAATCGGTGTTTCAACGAAAATAAGCTTTGTATTCGAACGAATTTTATTTTCAATATTAGCCTCTGTCTCCATGTCACAAAACGAATGCGTAATCATAAATTTTTCTTCTAACACTTCTAAAAAACCGTACGTACACCCATATAATCCGTTTGAACAAATAATATGATCTCCAGCCTTTAAAAAACCAATTAAAGTTGCTGAAATAGCTGCCATACCAGATCCGAAGGCAAGTGCCTCTTCTCCTCCTTCTAACACCGCCATACGTTCTTCAAATAATTTCACAGTTGGATTTCCAAGCCGTGAGTAAATATAAGATGGATCCACTCCCGCAAAACTCGCCTCTCCTTGCTGCGCAGTCTCAAATGTAAATGTAGAAGTTTGAAATAAAGGTGGTGTTAAACTTCCTTTATGTTCCTCAGGTGTATAACCGTGATGAATTAACGCTGTCTCCATATGCTTCTTTTTCATAAAAACATCCCCTTTATGTTTTTATCCCGCATATTCACCAATAAAAACTGATGAACGTTTTTACTACATTTTATGTAAGCGTTTTATTTGTGTTTCTATCTCTTCTTTTATATTGTTTTAAATTCCTTCTTATATTAATTTCCAAAATTTATATGCATAAAACAAAAACGTACTCGCTTGACGAAACTCTGGGTAAAAGATATAATAGCGTTTGTGTAAAATAAAAAGGCAGCCTTGTAATGTGAGTTTATCGTTTGTATTTTGTTCCTCTACGGAGGTGTATCTCGTAACTCCCTGCTGCTGGAGCGAAGGTACATGAAAACAAAATGCCCGTAAATATCGATTACGTCTGTTTTTATTTTACGTAAATAAAAACATTTTTAAAGGAGGAGTCAACTATGGCTCGTTATACAGGTCCAGCTTGGAAACTGTCTCGTCGTCTTGGAATCTCTCTAAGCGGCACAGGAAAAGAATTAGAAAAACGCCCTTACGCACCAGGTCCTCACGGTCCTAACCAACGTAAGAAACTTTCAGAATACGGTTTACAATTACAAGAGAAACAAAAACTTCGTCACATGTACGGCATGACTGAGCGTCAATTCCGTCGCACATTTGACCAAGCAGGTAAAATGCCTGGTAAGCACGGCGAAAACTTCATGATCCTTCTTGAAGCTCGTCTTGACAACTTAGTTTACCGTATGGGCTTAGCTCGCACTCGTCGTGCAGCTCGCCAATTAGTAAACCACGGTCACATCATGGTTGATGGCGCTCGCGTAGATATCCCATCTTACCGTGTAAAACCTAACCAAACTATCAGCGTTCGCGAAAAATCTAACAGCCTTGTTGTTGTTAAAGAAGCGATCGAAGTTAACAACTTCGTACCAGAATACTTAACTTTCGATGCTGACAAATTAGAAGCTACTTACACTCGTCACGCTGAGCGTGCTGAGTTACCAGCTGAAATCAACGAAGCATTAATCGTAGAGTTCTACTCTCGTTAATCTCGGTACTCTGCAAAGAGTAGTATTAAAAGCCTTAGGAACCTTGTTTATCAAGGAGCCTGGGCTTTTTTTATTGAATACAACCCGATTATATGCATAGAAACAGGCCAATGTAACAAAATAAAAAAGAACTGCAAGTCTATAGTTAATAAAACTTAACCCCCTCTCTAGAATTCCATCCATTTTTTATCCACATTAATAAAAACCTCCCCCTTCTTCTAACACTTAAAAACACTACATTCTATCCCATAACTCATTTTTCTTTGCTGTACTCTCCTTTTCTTAACATTATTTTTACAACGTATTTATTTGTACATAATCTATACCTTCCCTTTTTCTATTTACATTCAACTAAAAAACCTCTTCATTACCAGATCATCCGAATGAGATTATAAAACTTAATGAAAGAGTACCTTTTTCGCTAAATAATTAGAATATTACATTTACAATCACTTCCTTAAATTGGTATTATTTTTCTTGTAAGGGGAGGGAAAGTTCATGTCTTTAAATATGTATCTCGGTCAAGTAAAAGCTCAAACAGAAAGTATGAACGCTTTCTGTAACGCTACTATTCAAGGAATGGAACAAATTATTCATTCTATTAATGCTTTTGCATTGGATACTGTTCTACAAGGACAAACATATAGCAGTGCAAAAGCATATTTCTTACAAACCTTTCGTCCGTTAGCACAAGGAATCATTTACTTATGCGAAGAATTAATCCGTCAAAATGATGCTTTTCCAAGAGACTTTCAATCACAGGTAGCTTCTAGAGATGTTATAGAACAGGAGATATTAGAACAAATTCGAGAAATCGATCGAATGATAGCAAGTACAGAAGCGCTCAACCAAACTATGCCGATCCCAGGTATGGACGCTATGGTAAATCTTTTTACTGTCATGAGGCAAAAACTGCAAGAAAAATTAGAACATCTATATGAATTTAATTATACTTCTAGTAATAATTATGATACTGCACTCCAACTAGCCGCTAGCATTGCGACAGGTTTGGCGGAAGTTCAAAGTGGAAAAGGTTTTAGTCCCGTCAGTGGTACATTTAGTACGCAAGGGTTGAATATGGAGTGGACGGGTCCTATTCAAGCAATTACAGAAGAAAAAAAACGAAAAGCTGATCATTTAATTAAAGATGGAGAAATGTGCGGTAGGCTAGAAGAAACATCTGCGATTAAAAAAGCTTGGGGCGATAAGGTAGACAGTGTAGTTAAAATGTTCGAAACAGTAAAAAAGATATGGAATGGTACTGTAATCGGAACAGGGAAATCTGTTGAAGATGCAATCAAGTCCATGGAAACTTTAAGTAATATGAATATAAGGAATATGGATATAGAAACTTTTATTAATGTTACATATGCGATTTTACATTTGGATGAAACGGCGAAAAATATGTGGCATACATTTTCAAGTACCGTGAAACGAGATATGATAAATGGAGATGCAGAGAGCCGTACGCAATGGATTACTTATGCATTAACCCAAATAGGTATTGGTCTAATCGCCGACAAGGGATTAGGTAGAGCAGGACTTGTTATAAAAGGAGTAAAAGCATCAAGTGGAGCAAGTACATTAACAAAAGGAGTAACACTAATAAAAGAAATGAAGCACGCATCTGAGATTTTACAATCTTTTAAGAAAGATGTTTCTTATGCTTTCTCTGGTGGAACTATCATAACCAAGATACCTCAAAGCGAATTGAATCAAGCCTACTATAATTTTGCAAAGACTACGATTTCAAGTGCACAAAAAAGAAATTCTCCAGGAACAGTAACTTCAAGTTTTAATCTTGAACGAAGTTTAGGGACTCAAAAGAAACTAATGTATAATAAAGGTTCAATTGGTGTTATTCCACAAGAAATTCGAAATAAGCTAATTGGAAAAAATTTCAACTCCTTTGATGATTTTAGAAAAGAGTTTTGGAAAACAGTTGCTGATTCAGACTATGCGACAGAATTTAACCAAAGAAATATAAACCTTATGAAAGAGGGTAAAGCTCCATTCGCTCCATTATCTGAGAAGTATGGTCAGCACAATCAATATATTTTGCACCATAAACAACCAATTCACCAGGGTGGAGATGTGTACAATCTCGATAACTTAATAATTGTTTCTCCTAAAATGCATCAAAATGTTTTAGATCGTTCATATCATTTCGGTAAAAAAGGTTAATGATTATGAAAGGATGGTTAGTATGACACTCAAAATGACAAAAGAAGAACTTATTGAACTTGTAACAAAGATTTGTAATCCTAAATTACCTGAAGAAGAACTTAATGAATACGTAAACCAATTTAATAATAGCGGTGTACCTCATCCCGCTCCAAGTGATATAATCTTTTGGGATTTTAGGGATTTAACACCGGAAGAAATAGTAGAGATTGCATTAAATTACAAAGAAGAAGAAAACTAAAACATGTAAAGAATAAGCCGCCCCGAAAAAACGAGCGGCTTTCTTCATTATCTAATTCATTTTATACTGTCCTATTTGTTCTAATGTTAGTATTTCTTTTCAATGCTAATACAACATTAGAATTATCATTTCTGAATTTAGCCAGTTTACCTTCTTCTAACACTTAAAAACACTACATTCTACCCCATAACTCATTTTTCTTTGCTGTACTTTCTTTTTGTTAACATGATTTTTACAACGTATTTATTTGTACATTCTCTATACCTTCCCTTTTTCTATTTACATTCAATCTTAAAAACCTCTTCATCACCCGAGCATCTGAATAAGATTAAAAAAACTTAATGAACTAGTATCTCTTTAACCGTAGAATTATTAGAATATTCAATTTATAACCCATTCCTTAAATTGGTATTATTTTCTTGTAAGGGGAGGGAAAGTTACTAGAAGGAAGACATATTTTAGAGATTCCAACATCTAATAAAAAATTCAAAAAAATAGATGAATATATCAAGCTAGCAAAAGAAAAATATGATATTGATATTAGATTTAGGGAGGAATAATTGATGGCGTATGATTTAGAACCCGAAATTAAAGAGGTACTTGAGAAAATTGATTTTATTCAGAGATATAAAGCATTATCAAAACAATTTCCAGATAGAGAAAACACATTTGAAAACTATGAAAACGAAAAAGTAATTGCAGTATTTGAGTCTCTTGGCTATAAAGCTCGTTTTATGAAAAAGGAAAACTTTTTTATTGTTGGTGAAGTAAAGAACAAGGATTTCTATACTTTCAGATTCAATATCAGCTTAAAATATGGGCTTGTTGAGTTCATTTGGTCTGCAAGGTATAATGGTGAAGTTAGAGTTGGGAATTCATGGGATATGTTTGTAAAAGTATTATCCAATGGTTCTGAAAGGTTGCCGGCAGTATGCTTCCACAGTTACGATGAACTCAAAGAAATCATGAAAATTGCCTTTGAAATGTACGAAGATTTTAAGCGAGAATTAATTCCTATTTATTCATAATTCAAAAAGCTACCGAAGACACCAAAACAGTTACTTCGAGTAGCTTTTATTTATATATATTAAAGTTATTTATTTTCCTCTTTTTGAACATATACATAAGCATCTTTCTGCTCTTTATGTATATCAACCTTCGAATTCTCTGCAAGTTGACCCGCGTTTAGCAAAGAAAAAATAATCAACGCTTCTAGTGACATTTCGTTTTACCACTCCTTTCTAATTGTTATACGTTTATCATACCGCTTACATGTGATTTCCGTATGAACTCGAAAAGGAGATTAAAACAAAAAAAGCTTTGAGGAATTTCCCCAAAGCTTTTTATTTATTAGTAACGAATTAAGAAATATTTCTTTTTACCGCGGCGAATGATTGTAAATTTACCTTCGATGCGGTCGTTTTCTGTTACAACGTAGTCTAACGCTTGTGTACGCTCACCGTTTACGTAGATTGCGCCGTTCGTTACATCTTCACGTGCTTGACGTTTTGATGGAGAGATTTTGCTTTCTACAAGTAAGTCGATTAATACTGTATCTTCTGCAGTACGTTCTACAGATGGTACGTCTTTGAATCCTTGTTCAATTTCGCTTGCAGTTAGTTCTGCTACAGAACCGCTGAATAGTGCAGCTGAAATTTTAATCGCTTGCTCTAATGCTTCTTCGCCGTGAACAAGTTTTGTCATTTCAGAACCTAATGCTTTTTGTGCTGCACGTTTTTCTGGTGCTTCAGCTACTTGCTTTTCAAGCTCAAGAATTTCTTCATGAGATAAGAATGTGAAGTATTTTAAGTATTTAACAACGTCGCGGTCATCTGTGTTAATCCAGAATTGGTAGAACTCGTAAGGAGTTGTTTTCTCTGGGTCTAACCAAATTGCGCCGCCTTCTGTTTTACCAAACTTCGTACCGTCAGATTTTGTAACAAGTGGAATTGTTAAACCGAATGCTTTCGCATCTTCCTCTGATTTACGAATTAATTCAAGACCAGCTGTAATGTTACCCCATTGGTCACTACCACCGATTTGCAGACGGCAATTATGTTGTTGGTATAAGTTTAAGAAGTCGTATGATTGTAAAATCATGTAACTGAACTCAGTGAATGAAATACCAGTTTCTAAACGAGATGCTACTGTATCTTTTGCTAACATATAGTTTAAACCGAAGTTTTTACCGATATCGCGTAAGAATGAAATTACATCTAAGCTACCAAGCCAGTCATAGTTGTTAGCCATCGTTGCTGGGTTGTCCACGTTTTCAAACTCTAAGAAGTTTGAAAGTTGGTTTTTAATGCTTTCTGTGTAGTAAGCAACTGTATCTTTCGTATTTAATGTACGTTCTGCTTTTTTACCACTCGGGTCACCGATCATACCAGTACCACCGCCAACAAGTGCGATTGGTTGGTGGCCAGCTAATTGGAAACGACGTAACATTAATACTGGTAACATATGACCAATATGTAAACTATCCGCTGTCGGGTCGAAACCACAGTATAATTTAACGCTTTCTTTTTCTAATAATTGCTCAAGGCCCTCAGCATCTGTTTGCTGATTAATTAGACCGCGAAATTCAAGATCTTGTAAAATACCCATATCCTACATACTCTCCTTTAAGTTCATTACTGGCGTGAAGGTTGAAAACATAAAAAAATCGCCCCTTCAAATAAGGGACGATTTTGATTATCGCGTTACCACCCTAGTTGCAGGCAAAAAAGCCTACCACCTTATTTACATAACGGCTTAGCACCGTCTTTTCCCTTTTGAATACAATTCAATCGAAAAAAGATGCTCTAGGGGCGTAATTCGCGATCATCTATGTGCTGATTTTCACCGGCCATCAGCTCTCTAAAACAGGGAAATGATCACTACTTCTCCCTTTCCACGCTCAATTATTCATATACTTTTCTTTATACCATCATTTATATAGGCGTGTCAAATAGAGGTCCGGTTTCTCTTCTTGTCAATCCTTTACAACGTCGCAAGAAGTAATTTATTAGACATAAAAAAGCCTCCCTCATCTATTCTTTCATAAATGTATACAGACGAGGAAGGCACTTCGTTCAAATATTATTTTAGTTTTTTTATAATCTTTGCAGGATTCCCGCCAACTACTACATTATTAGGCACATCTTTCGTTACGACAGCACCAGATGCGATCACCGCATTGTCTCCAATTGTTACACCTGGATTAATAATTGCTCTTCCGCCAATCCATACGTTATCGCCAATTGTAACTGGTTTTCCGTATTCTGATCCGCTTATACGCTCAATTGGATTGAGTGGGTGCGTTGCTGTATAAATGTGAACACCTGGAGCTAACATACAATTCACTCCGATCGTTACCGGGCATACGTCTAAAATCGTACAGTCAAAGTTCGCGTAAAAATTTTCACCGACATGAATGTTATAGCCGTAATCACATCTAAAAGAAGATTCAAGATGAATATTATCTCCTGTCGTTCCGAATAATTCTTTTATGATTTCGCTACGCTCTTTCAATTGCTCTTCTGGCGTATCATTTAATTTTCTCGTTAATATACGTGCTTGCTCTCTTTCTTGTACTAAAACTGGATCAGCCGGTATATACATTTCTCCTAGTATCATCTTTTCTTTTTCTGTTTTCATCATACTACCCCCGTTAACTTATATATATAAGTTAATAATAACATAAAAAAAGGCCTGAACATTTTTTCGTTCAGACCTTCCTCTCTTAATCTTCCATCGTTGATAAGTCACCTGTTGGTAAATTCAGCTCCCACGCTTTTAATACGCGGCGCATAATTTTACCACTTCTCGTTTTCGGTAATTTATCTCTAAATTCAATTTGTCGTGGCGCTGCATGAGCTGCTAGGCCTTTCTTTACAAATTGACGAATTTCTTCTTTTAATTCATCAGATGGTTCGTATCCTGCTCGAAGTGCGATAAATGCTTTAATAATTTCGCCACGCACTGGATCAGGAATACCAATTACACCTGCTTCTGCAACAGCAGCATGCTCGATTAATTTACTTTCTACTTCAAACGGACCAACGCGCTCACCTGACGTCATAATTACATCGTCAATACGTCCTTGGAACCAGAAGTATCCATCTTCATCCATATAGGCAGAGTCACCTGATACGTACCAATCTCCCGGCATGAAATAAGATTCATACTTTTGCTGGTTATTCCAGATCCCGCGCATCATAGATGGCCAACCTTTCGCAATTGCTAAGTTACCCATTGTGTATGGAGGAACTTCATTTCCTTCATTATCAACAATCGCTGCTTTTACACCTGGAATGGGTTTACCCATTGAACCTGGACGGATTTCCATACAAGGGTAGTTACAAATAACTTGTCCACCTGTTTCTGTCATCCACCACGTATCATGAATACGAAGTCCAAATGCATTCATACCCCAGCGAATTACTTCTGGATTTAACGGCTCACCAACGCTTAATACGTGACGAACTTGTGATAAGTCATATTTTTTAATTGCGTCTTGTCCAGCTCCCATTAACATACGGAACGCTGTCGGTGCACTATACCAAACTGTTACACCGTAATCTTGCAGTGCTTCATACCAAGCTTCCGGACTAAATCGCCCACCTAAAATAACATTTGACGCTCCAACTAACCACGGTGCGAAAATACCGTAAGCAGTTCCCGTTACCCAGCCTGGATCAGCTGTGCACCAATATACATCGTCTTCTCTTAAATCTAATACCCATTTCGCCGTTTGATAGTGCTGAACCATTGCATTTTGCGCATGAAGCACACCTTTTGGCTTACCAGTAGAACCAGACGTATAGTGAAGAATTAAACCATCTTCACGGCCTAACCATTCAATATGTAATTCTTTTGAAGCTTGTTCAAATAAAGGATTGAACGCTACCGTTTTACCGCCTTCTTCTACATTATCTCCAACAAGAAAAACTGTTTTTAAAGCAGGTAAATCATTTAATGGTACACGCTCTAATAACTCAGGCGTTGTAATTAACACCTTCGCTTCACTATCTTCTAAACGATCGCGAACCGCACCTTCCATAAATGCTTCAAATAACGGTCCAACAATTGCTCCTAATTTCACTGCACCTAAAAGTGCGAAATATAATTCTGGAGAACGTGGCATAAAAATAAAAACGCGATCGCCTTTTTCTACATCGCCATAATTTTTCAGGACATTTCCTGCTTTATTAGAAAAATCCTTCATTTCCTTAAATGTATATTTCTCTTTTCGCGATCCATCTTGATAATAAAGAGCTACTTTATTCTTTCGATCGGATTTCGCATGCTTATCAATTGCCTCATACGCCATATTTACTCGGCCTGTTTCATTCCAAGTAAAGTTTTTATTAACCTCTTCCCAGTTAAAATTCGCGTATGCCTCATCATAATTCGGCAAATTATTTTCTCCTTTAATGACAGGAAGCGTTTCTACTTTCATACTTTACATCCCCCTCCTATGTATTCTATTATCTATTATAATGATATTATTTAAAATTTTCAGTATATTTGTTGATTTTTAGACAAATTTTTAATGACAAAATTCGATTCACATCGCATATATTATAAAGTACGATATTAATAGATTCACAAACCCTCAAGGTGGTGAGCAATACATTGATTCATAAAAAAATATACAATGCTAGAAACTTAAAAACAGCGAAAGGCACTTTAATTATTGAAGGTCCTGTCTCTACACATAATCTTGAAATGTATGAATTTCATCCAGATTTAGTTGCATTTCGTCCTGCTGAACAGCAATATAAAGCAATTGTCGAAATTTCTAAATTACCAGAAGCTCGACTCATTATTGCTAGACATGACCAGATGATTGTTGGATATGTTACATATTTATATCCTGATCCACTTGAACGATGGTCAGAAGGAAAAATAGAAAACTTAATTGAGCTTGGGGCAATTGAAGTAGTTCCAGCCTTCCGCGGGAGTTCTGTCGGAAAGAACTTACTAGAGGTTTCTATGATGGACGATTATATGGAAGATTACATTATATTGACGACTGAATATTATTGGCACTGGGATTTGAAACAAACAGGATTAAATGTTTGGGAATACCGAAAAGTAATGGAAAAGATGATGAATGCCGGCGGGTTACAATGGATGGCTACAGACGATCCTGAAATTTGTTCACATCCCGCCAACTGTTTAATGGTCCGCATCGGTAAACGCGTTGATACGGATTCTATTCAAGCTTTTGATCGTCTACGTTTTCACAATCGTTTTATGTATTAATAAAGGGGGCAACTGGAATGATTGTAGAAGAAATTATGAATCAAAATGTAGTTACACTACATCCAAACGATACAATCGAAACAGCAATCCGAACGATTCGCACGAAAGGAATTCGGCACATTCCAATTGTCGATCAAAATAATCACGTCGTAGGCATTATTTCTGATCGGGATGTAAGAGATGCAAGTCCGTCTATTCTAGATGAACAAGTTTCACTCGATATGCTACAGCAACCGCTTGAACTTATTATGAAACATCCTGTAATGACTTGCCACCCTCTCGATTTCGTTGAGGAAATTGCTACTTTATTTTTTGAAAATAAAATTGGCTGTCTTCCTGTTACAAAAGCTGGGAAGTTAGTTGGAATAATCTCAGAATCTACAGTACTGCACACGTTAGTAAAATTAACAGGAGCACATCAACCGAGTTCACAAATTGAAATTCAAGTAAAAAATGAACCTGGTATTCTTGGAAAAGTCGTTGCTATTTTTAGTGATTTACAAATAAATATCGTGAGCGTTCTCGTCTACCCAGCAAAAGATGAGAATGATAAAGTACTTGTTTTCCGCATTCAAACGATGAATCCTCTAAAAGTGATTGATGCACTTGAAGCAGAAGGCTATCGCGTATTATGGCCGAACATCATGGGGATGCAAGCATGAGTAGCGCGTTTATTTATTCGGATGACTTTCGGGGCTATTCATTTAGCCCTGATCATCCTTTTAACCAACTGCGCGTCACACTTACGTATGATTTATTACAAAAGGGTGGTTTCATCTCTCCCTCTCAAATCATCTCACCACGGATGGCTACAGATGAAGAGATTGCCTACGTTCATACAGAGGAGTACATAAATGCGGTAAAACGTGCTGGAGAAGGAAAGTTAGAAAAATCAATTGCGATGACATATGGACTAGGAACAGAAGATACACCGATGTTCCCAAATATGCACGAAGCAAGCGCATTGCTCGTTGGCGGTACGTTAACAGCTGTCGATGCTGTTCTTTCCGGAAAAGTAAAACACGCACTTAACTTAGGTGGAGGCTTACATCACGGCTTCCGTGGCAAGGCATCTGGTTTTTGTATTTATAACGATAGCTCCATCGCAATGAAGTATATTCAGAAGAAATACGGTTTACGCGTCTTATATATTGATACAGACGCTCATCACGGTGATGGCGTGCAGTGGTCGTTTTATGATGATCCTAACGTATGCACCATTTCATTACATGAAACTGGTCGCTATTTATTCCCTGGAACTGGCGCTGTAAACGAACGTGGACAAGGTAATGGTTATAGTTATTCTTTTAACGTTCCACTGGATGCTTTTACAGAAGATGAATCCTTTCTAAAATCATATCGAACAGTTGTAAAAGAAGTTGCAGCGTACTTTAAACCGGATATTATTTTAACGCAAAATGGTGCCGACGCACATTACTACGACCCACTTACACACCTTTGTGCAACCATGAATATTTACCGCGAAATACCGAAGCTCGCTCGTGAAATTGCTAATGAATATTGCGACGGTCGCTGGATCGCTGTCGGCGGCGGTGGCTATGACCATTGGCGCGTCGTACCAAGAGCTTGGGCACTTATTTGGCTCGAAATGAACAACATCCAAAACATCTCGGGTTATCTCCCTCCAGAATGGATTGACGCTTGGAAAGGACAAGCCGAAACAGAACTTCCCCTCACATGGGAAGATCCAGACAACATGTATAAACCTATCCCCCGTAAACCAGAAATTGAAGAAAAGAATGCATTAACTGTAGCGAAATCCCTTGAAATCATTCGGAATAATATGACAAAATCTTTGTACTAAACGAAAAGGAGGCTCGTTTTTGAATAGCCTCCTTTTATTTATTGTCGACTACTGTCGGTAAGTCGATATGTTTCGAGTTGCGCCGATATATTTTATTTAATAATTAACCGGTCCAACTTTTATGAAAAAAGGACGTGATATTATGTGGACACAACAAATGATCCCCACAAAACGCGGCACATTTGAACTCTTTACAAAAGGAAATGGCGAACCGCTTTGTATTACACATCACTATTCACAATTTAATGAAACTGGTGATTACTTTGCAGATGTTTTCACTGCTACGCATCGTGTATTTCTCATTAATTTACGAGATACTGGTAGCTCTGTAACCACCCAGTCAGAAAACGAATTAAGTATGATTGAAACGGTTCACGATTTAGAAGCAATACGAGAAGCTTTACAACTCCCAACATGGCATTTCACTGGTCATTCAACAGGTGGTATGCTTGGACTTTTATATGCGATTACATATCCAAATTCCTTACAATCATTAGTCGTAGCAGGCGCTGCAGCAAGTAACTATACCGAAACACCATTTTGTATTTATCATCCAGAACATTCACAGTTTCATTATATGCAAGAGCTCATCGAAAACTTAAAAAGCCCTCACCTTACAAGTGAAGAACGGAAAGAACTATCTACTAAGAGAACAAAATTATCATTGTATAAACCAGAAAACTACAACTCTTATTTTTGTAAACCAATCAAAAAAACAATGTCCGTTAGCCGGATGAATGCTTTCGCCAATGAATATCCTTCATTTGATTTAAGGGAGTATTTACCTTCTATAAAAACAAAAACACTAATTATGTGTGGAAGACACGATGTGCAGTGTCCTATTCAATATTCCATCGAGATACATGAGGGTATATGCGATTCTACTTTTGTGACATTTGAGGAGAGCAACCATTATCCTTTTTTAGAAGAAGCTGCTCAGTTTACTTCTACTACTCAAATATTTTATAAATCATTGCAACAAGGAACTCTAAAATAGCATATTAAGGTCGCAAGTTAATTTTCCAACAAAAACCTCACAGCCTCTATAAGACTATGAGGTTTTTCAAAAGAAATATTTCACACTAGTAACAACCAAAAGAAGAACAGAAAAAATTATTAAACCTAAATCAATAAATACTGACTTTTTATCTCCTTCTTTTAAACTTATCATAAAACTAGAAATTATTTTAATTGCAAAAAAGACCATCATAAATAACCAACCCAAATGATCATTCGTAGAATCTTCATCATAAAACATTTGTATTGCACCAATAATTAATAAGATAAGTACAATATTAGTTCCAATCTTTAAAACCTTGTTTGATTTATTATCTTTTAATGTATCCCCCAAAATGTAGCACGCCCTCTCACACTCTCCTATGTTTTATCTCTCTTTATATTTTAACATAAATTACCTATTATCCCCTTTTGATCACATACAAAAAAACCTGCCAAAACTTTGACAGGTTCCCTACACATTAAAACGATAACCAGCTCCCCATACTGTTTCAATATATTGCGGGTGGGCAGGATCTCTTTCAATTTTTTCACGTAGCTTTCTAATGTGGACGACAACAGTGGCTAAATCACCAGCGGAATCTAATCCCCAAATGCGTTCAAATAACTGTTCTTTATTTAATACTTGGTTTGGATGTGTGACAAAGAATGTTAATAAATCAAATTCCTTCGTTGTAAATGCCACTTCTTCATTGTTTATAAAAACTTTCCTCGCTCGTTGATCGATAGAAATTCCGTGAATGTATAGCGTATCACGTTGCTTACTTACATTTCCTGATAATCTTTCATAACGAGCAATATGCGCTTTTACTCTTGCGACTAATTCGCTTGGGCTAAACGGTTTCGTTATATAATCATCCGCTCCTAATCCGAGCCCGCGAATTTTATCTATATCTTCTTTTTTTGCTGAAACAAGTAGAATCGGAATATCTTTTACAGCACGTATTTGTTTACAAATTTCGAATCCGTTCATTTTCGGAAGCATAATATCTAAAATAATTAAATCATAGTCTTCTTGCAGGGCTATTTGTAAACCTGTTTCTCCTGAATGCTCTACATCAACTTGGAAATCATTAATTTCTAAATAATCTCGCTGTAATTCTGCAATACTTACTTCATCTTCTATTAGTAAAATTCTTTTCAATTTACTCACCACATTCCTCTACTTTTTCCAATGAGAAGAAAATGCTTGTGCCTTTACCAAGCTCGCTTTCCGCCCAAATTTCCCCGCCATGTTCTTCAACAATTTGCTTCGCTATTGCTAAACCAAGTCCACTTCCACCTGTGCTAGAATTTCGCGATTGTTCTGCACGATAAAAACGTTCAAAGATATACGGTAGCGTATCAGATTCTATACCTGATCCATTGTCTATCACCTTCACAATAACTTTATTGTTATCACTCGATACTGTTACGGTAATTTTCTTCTCTTCTTTATCCATGTACTTCACACTATTATGAATTAAATTTGATATAACTCTATTTATCTTTTCGCAATCAGCCGTTACATATAATGGCGATGAATGTAATTGTAAGTTAATTTCTATACCTTCTTCACTTAAATCCATCTGCATCTCTTCTATTAATTCTTGCATAAACGTATTTAATTCAACTGTCTCAAATTGGAATGGAACTCGATTTAAATCGAGCTTCGAAAACAAAAAGAGTTCATCAATGAGTGTGTCCATATGTTTTGCCTTCGTATGAATTGTCGTTAAATACTTATCCATTTTTTCTGGCGTATTTGCTACCCCGTCCTTTATTCCTTCTACATATCCGATAATAGATGTAATCGGTGTTTTTAAATCATGCGATATGTTTGAAATAAGTTCTTTTCGATTTTCTTCATACTGCGTTTGTACTTCAATCGATTCCTTTAACTTCTTCCTCATTTCCTCAAATCCTTGATTTAATTGACCTATTTCATCGTGCGATGTAACTGGCATTTGAAAATCTAAATTTCCTTCTTTAATTTTCTCCGTTGCACCTTTCAATACAAAAATTGGTTTTATTACACTTCTTGAAACAAGATAACTTAATAAACCAATGAGTAAAATGGCTAATAGTAAAAGCGATACGAATAAGATTGGAAATAATTTTTGTGTAAGATCTACAAATGAACTTTGCTTTTTTAGTACAAATATACTCCCTTCTTCTTTCTCTGGAAAATAAAAATCAAACTTTACATATCGATAAAATGTCTCGCCTAGTTCCGTTGTACCACGACTATTAATATTTGCCGCTTCAAATTTCGGAAGAGCTTCTGTTAAAGTCGAACTTTCAAATCCCTTATTAGCATAAGAAATGTTTTCTCCCTTTCTTACAATTATTTTCACACCTTCTTTTTCAATTGATGAAACGAACGATTTATCTAATAATTGAGATTGATGTTGCTTTGCCGCTAATTTTAATTCAAGATAGGCATTTTCTTCTTCTGGTGTAAGCGGCTTTTGAATGTAAGAACTTTTATAGAAATTTTTCACTGCTTCCAAATCACCTGTTATTGAAAAAACAATTAAAAATCCCGCGACTAATATGAGCGTAATAGAAACGAGAATTACAGCAATATAAGAAAATAAAAACCTTGTTTTAATAGACATATGTTACATCCTCACTTTACCCATCCTTCATATTCATAAGCATAAAAATATATGTTCAAATACTCAAGCGATTTTATAGTAATTTTAGCGTCAGTTTATAAAAATTTAATGTTCCTATTTTACAGTTGAAATTAGGAGGTTGAAATTCCATGTTCAAAAAAACATTCAGTATGATATGTTGCGTAATTTTTTTACAAGGATGCTCGCAAGAACAAGAAGTCAAAAAGGAGATGACAAACATGGAGACTGCACTACTAGCAGCTACTGAAAAAAATGAAACGAATACTGTTATATCTTTACTAAAACAAGGTGCAAATATAAATGCGACGGATAATCAAGGACGTACCCCTCTTATGATTGCTACATACAAAAATGATGTAAAAACCGCAAAAGCACTTATCGAAGCTGGTGCTGACGTAAATATCCAAGATGACATGAAAAACAATCCCTTTCTATACGCCGGTGCGGAAGGTTACTTAGACATTTTAAAGCTAACAATTAATGCTGGTGCAGATCCTACGATTACAAATCGTTACGGCGGAACAGCTCTTATCCCAGCCTCAGAACATGGCTATATTGACGTTATAAAAGAACTCCTCACTCGAACAAATATTGATGTAAATCATGTAAATAACCTAGGATGGACAGCTTTAATGGAAGCTATCGTACTAAGTAACGGAAACGAAACACAGCAACAAGTCATTCGCCTTCTTATTGAGCACGGTGCAGATGTAAATATTCCAGATAATGATGGTGTTACCCCGTTAGAGCATGCTCGCGCTCATAATTTTGCAGAGATAGAGAAAATTTTGTTAGAAGGAAATAAGTAAAAAGCTTATCTTTGCCTTCCTCCCCCATCCTATGCTACATTTAAGCCGTTACATCAATATTAATAGGGTGGGAATACATATGAATAAACCTAAAATTGGGATGATTGGACTTGGTAGCATTGCGCAAAAGGCCTATCTTCCAACACTTACAAAAGAAACAGATTGGAACTTTGTCGGGGCGTTTACACCTAACGCAGAGAAAAGAAAACAAGTTTGCCAGCAATACCGAATTCAAGACTTTCATTCTATTGAAATGTTAGCTTCGGAATGTGATGCAATCTTCGTTCATAGTTCAACTGCATCGCATTATGAAATCGTTTCTGAGCTTTTGAAAAAAGGAATCGACGTTTATGTTGATAAGCCGTTAGCAGCTACTGTGGAACAAGCTGAGCAACTAGTCGAGTTGAGCGAGAAGTATAACCGAAAGTTAATGGTCGGATTTAATCGCAGATTCGTTCCTATGTATGTTGCTGCCAAAGAACAGGCTCATGATATTTCATGGATTCGAATTGAAAAGCATCGCACAAATAAAGTCGGGCCATATACGTACGACTTCACTATGTTAGATGATTATTTACACATTGTAGATACTGCTCGCTGGTTCGCTAATGATGACCTTAACGTCGTTCACAATATGATGCAAATCAATGAAAAGAATGAACTTCTTTACGGACATCATACATATACAACTCCAAGTGGACTGTTACTTTCTACTGCAATGCATCGCCATGCCGGTACAAATTTAGAACAAATTGAACTTGTAACGCCAGGGAAAATCATTCGCGTAAAAAATATGAATACATCTGAAATTGAACAGGAAAACTCAGTTTCACAAAGCGGTTCTCCATCATGGGATACGACGTTAAAACAACGTGGTTTTGAAGATGCTGTTCATCATTTTATTGAATGTGTACACGGAGATACAAAGCCTGTTGTAGATGGATTAGAAGGATTAAAAACGCAGCAAATGCTACAATCTTTACTAGATGATGTAAACAAAAATTAAAACGGATACATTTTTCAGAATTTACTTTCATTCCCATTTCCCCTTTATTTCTCTCGTAAATTTCTATAAAATATGTTGATAGGAATTATAAATTTCATAATGAATCGTGGAAAGGATGGGATTGACACATGTGGAACGAGTTTAAAAAGTTCGCTTTCAAAGGGAATGTCGTTGATTTAGCTGTCGGGGTTGTAATCGGTGCTGCATTCGGTAAAATCGTTAGTTCTTTAGTAAAAGACATTATTACACCATTACTTGGTATGGTATTAGGTGGCGTTAACTTTACAGATTTGCACTTTGGATACGGTAAATCAGCTGTTATGTATGGTAACTTCATCCAAACAATTTTTGATTTCTTAATTATCGCAGCTTCTATCTTTATGTTTATTAAAGTTTTCAACAAACTAACATCTAAAAAAGAAGACGAAAAAGAGGAAAAAATTCCAGAACCAACAAAAGAAGAAGTTCTTCTTGGCGAAATTCGCGACTTATTAAAACAACAAAATTCTTCTAAAGATAGAGCATAATTGAACGGATAAAAAGGCATGTCCCTCGGGACATGCCTTTTCTATATGCTATAACGTTTCCGAATTCATATGAATAAATAAAATAATACCAGCAACCATAAGTACCATAATGCTACCTGCAAATAGTGTAATACCAATAAACATTAAACTTTTGCTCATATCTACTGATACACTTTCAATAAAAATAGAAATTACATACGTGATAAGGGCAATTCCTGCAAGAATACTTCCTGGAACAAATCGCTTTAAACCATTTTGTTTTAACGTCATATATGCAAAAATAGCAGTCATACAAAGCGTAATTATCCAAAGAACGATCATCTCTTTTCCCCCCTCACAAGCCTTTTCTTTCTATTATACATGACATTGCCCTATAATAGTTATTTTTACACTTATGTGACATATAACAAGGAATCATACAATCTATAGAGAACTCTTCCAGGTAAGCTATATACTAGGGAGGATTTCAATTGGAAGATGATATTGTAGGATATTTTAAACAAGTAGAGCGATTTGATTATATTACAATCGACTTAGACAAAATTTTTTTTACATGGAAGTTGTACAAATAGAAACAAATGTAACTTTGCTAAAAATATCACTTAACTTAAAAAAAAGATAAAACGATTGTAGATGGAAAAGCAAAGCACTATGATTCTTCTAGGCTAGAGCATTTAATACAAAATTTTAAACGCACTGCACAAACATGCCTTGAACATAATTTACGAAGCGCTGAAGAACTTTTTGCATTTTGGAAAAGAAATTGACCACTAGAAAAATATGGATACCCCTCATATAAATTGATATAATTACCATATACAAATATTCTTTGTAAGGGAGTGTTCATAATGATTTGGATTTCACTAATCGTATTAGCTTATTTCATCATTCTCGTCCCAATACAGTACAACTACATTAAAATGCTCAAAGAAAAACAGAAAAAAATGAATGTCTCACAAAACGAACTATATGACAACATGTCTTATGAAGAATCCCAAGTGCATTACCATTATCAAAGTAACTTATTTACAATACCTGCTTCGCTTGTCGCAAGTATTATTTATAAAGTGAAACATGCAGCATAATGTGTACGCTGTAAAATTATTGTTTGAGTCTGTTCATGCTGGTGAGCCTGATCCTACGAAAATTGATGAGCATTATGAAGAGAATCACGATACACTTTTTGAAGAAAGTATTATTCTTGTTAAAGCAAACAGTTTAGAAGAAGCTCATGAACTAGGTGAAAATATAGCTATACAATCGGAGCACACATACGATAATATGTATGATGAGCAAATCACATGGACGTTCCGAAAAGTGTTACATGTGTTTGAATTAGACGATACCCCATTTGAAACTGGAAAAGAATTGTACGCAAGATTTTTACACGTTAAGAAAAATGAAACTGTAGATACAGTAATTGAAAAATATTATCCTGAATATGAATAAAAGCTCACAGCAATCGCTGTGAGCTTTTTTATACTTATTTCGTTGAATCTCTAAATTGGATACGGTGAGGTAAGATAACAGTGTGATCTTCCACTTTTTCTTTGTTCATATACTTTGTTAATAGACGCATTGCTACTGCACCGATATCATACATCGGTTGTACAACTGTTGAAAGCTGCGGACGAACCATTAATGCAAGGCGTGTATTATCGAAACCAAGTACTTCTACGTCAGTTGGTACGTTTAATCCAGCATCTTGTGCTGCATGGATTACACCTAGTGCCATTTCATCAGAAGACACGAAGATTGCTGTTGGCTTTTCATCATTGCTCCAAAGCTTTTCGAATGCTTCGATACCTGAGTCATATGTGTAATCTCCATCGATTACAAGATTTTCATCATATGAAATACCTTCTTCTTCTAAAGCTTTTTTATAACCTTGTAACTTCTTCGCGCTTCCCGCTTTATCAATGAATGGACCAGAGACGAAACCGATACGCTTATGTCCTTGCTCGATAAAGTGCTTCATTGCATCGTAAGCTGCTTGTGTATAATCAATATTTACTGATGGCGTTTCATTTTGCTCATCAAATGACGCTGCTAATACAATTGGTACTGGAGATTTTTTAAATTCTTCAATGTGAATGTCTGTAATATCTTCACCCATGAAAACAATTCCGTCCACTTGTTTTCCAAGCATCGTATTTAATAGATGGAACTCTTTCTCTTTGTTTTGATCAGAGTTACTTAAAATGATGTTATATTTGTACATTGTTGCGATATCTTCAATTCCACGTGCAAGTTCTGCATAAAACGTATTTGAGATATCAGGAATAATAACACCTACCGTAGTTGTCTTCTTACTTGCTAGTCCACGTGCTACCGCATTTGGACGGTATCCTAAACGATCAATTGCTTCTAATACTTTCTTTCTTGTTGTAGGCTTTACATTTGGGTTACCGTTCACAACGCGTGATACGGTAGCCATTGAAACGTTCGCTTCGCGCGCTACATCATAGATTGTTACGTTCATCTCATCGCACACTCCTTCTATTTTTGTTATCTATTTTTATGTATC
Source organism: Bacillus cereus group sp. BfR-BA-01382 (assembly GCF_022663475.1). NCBI lineage: Bacteria > Bacillati > Bacillota > Bacilli > Caryophanales > Bacillaceae > Bacillus > Bacillus cereus group sp. BfR-BA-01382. Next base: position 11,957 of record NZ_JAKUFQ010000007.1, on the reverse strand, counting down.
GGTTACTTGAATGAAAAAAAGACATCAACTCTATTTGCAGATGCCACCAATCGTCCCGAGTTCTTCCTTTTACTAATGATACGATATAAACGCAGGCTCATACAATATTTTCCCGCAAAAGTTTCGAAAAAATTCGCTTCTTTTCTCGTATTTTCGTATTTTTTATGAAAAAAGGGCATTTTTTGTAAAAAAATAGATATTTCCTAAGTAGAAATCTTATTTTAAGCAGTACGATAGTAAATGAAATTTATATCGGCGATTTTTCGAATATATCGACCACAACTCTAATTATATCAGCGATTTTTTTAATATACCAACTTCCCAACAAAAATCGACAATGACAGTCGCTATACAGCTGTCCCAAAATGCCTTTTTGGAACAGTTCATTAAAAGTTTTTATAATTTACTTCCAAATGATTTTAATTCATTCATAAAATCATTGAACTGCGGGATATTCATTTGCTGCGCCGCATCTGATAAAGCTACAGCTGGATTTGGATGTACTTCAGCCATAATTGCGTTTGCACCAATTGCCATCGCTGCTTTTGCAGTTAGTAAGAGAAGGTCACGTCTCTCTGTAGAATGCGTTACATCAAAAACGACAGGTAAATGTGTCTCTTTCTTTAAAATCGGTACAGCGGAAATATCAAGCGTATTACGCGTTGCTCTTTCATTGCTTCAGCAACTTGACGTACTTGTTCATAACTTTCCACTGCACACGGTCCCATAATAAAATACTAATTTCCGTTACCAATTTTTTCACCATTAATTTCAACAATCGTATCTTCTGTTTTTTTCTTACAAGAAACAAGTAGTGCTTTACGATGATCCTCTTCTTGTAACTTTAAACCAACTTGAAAAATTTGTTTGAAAATATGTTATAAAGTCGAAGTTTCAAATGGACCATTATTATTCTCTGCAATTAAATCCAGTATATTACTTTCACGTACAGGATCAAAACGTTTCACACCTTATACTTCTTTTAAATTACCAACTTCTTGTACGAGACGACCTCTTTCGTTTAGTAACTCTAATATTTGTAAATTAAGTTGATCAATTTCAGAACGTAAACGACCTAATTGTTGTGATGCCATAAGAAAGCCATCTCTTTCAAATCCCTATATATTACTTTTTTAAGATAACTTATTATAGTTGATACATATACGATTGTCACACGATATACAGCAATGAATTACCATCAAAAAACCTTTTATATTTTCATTTAAAATAAAAAAAGACAGTTTACATACTGTCTTTTTTACAAGAAGGAAACAAACGGTTTATCACTGTTTTTCTCTTTTATAATAACGGCCTCAATTTTACTCTCGGACTTGATCTGTAATTGTACTTTCGCATCTTTAGGCAATTTGTCTAACATACCTTGAGCAGCCAATTGGGTAAGAGCCATTAATTCTGTTTTACCGTTATATTTAATAACAATATTCATATTTAATGTATCCATTTGATCTTTCTTATAAGAAACTTTTGCATTGACTGGAATAAAATCTCCATTAGAAAAACCTTTTATTTCCTTAGCAAAGTTATTTATTTTTGTATTATCTTCTCCATGTGCTTGTGTAAATTCATCAGAAGGATATGAATACGACTTTTCATCAATTGTACTCCAATTTCCAAGGTTCATATCATTCTTTTGAACAGTAGCACTAGCAATATACGTACCATTTTTTAAAGAACTTGTACTTTCTTGCTTAAAGATAGCAAACGTAATTGGAGATTTGTTATATTTATCATTTTTGTTAATAGCTTCAATAAGTTGTTTAGCAACTTCAGACCCTTTAGACATAGCTTCTTCATTCGATACACTTGAAGACATAGCTAAGCCAATCATAACACCAGATAAACTTAATTCATTTGAATTCTGTTTTCCAAAATAGTCTTGTTCTATAATATTCGTCAAAACTGGCGCTTCTACTTTCGCAACTAGTTCATCAACTAGTTTCTCTGGAATATACTGATTTAATTGCAGTACGTGACTCTCTGTATCAAATTGCTGCGTTGCAATATTTATTAAACCATTTTCATACTCTGCTAAATCTAATTTAGAATTTGTTTTTATATTAGCTGTATTAATAACCTTTTGTTCTTTTAAAGGAATAACAGTTCTATAATAATCTTTAGAAACAGCAGTTCTCGGAATCATACTTTTTTCTTTTGTATCTTTTTGTATAACTTCATCCTTCTTACTAATCGTATTACTATTGTTACTACAAGCTCCCAGTAATAAACTTACGACTGCGAAGGATAATGCCATTTTCTTCATTACTTAAAACCTACTTTCAACAATCTAGTTATTTAGTTTGAACTATTAATAGTGTACCACTAAATATATTTCAACAAAAACAAAAAAAAGAAGCAAGCACCTTTAGCTTGCTTCTTTTTACTTTATATTCTCTTCTAAAGCATCTTTTTTAATATTCCAATGAGATGTATTCCATACTACCATCCCATCTTTTATGTATAACACTTGCGGTGATTCATGTCTAATACTGTATTGTTCTGCAACACGATTTGACACATCTCTCGCATCTTGTACGTATAAGTAATACGCTGGCACTTCTCTTTCTTCACTGCAATACGCTTGAAATTCTGTGTATGCACCGTGACTAATCGGGCATGTCGTACTATGTTTAAAAAGAACATACGGCTCATTCTTTTCTACTAAGACTTCAAGCTCTTCAATTGTTTCAAGCTTTGTCATATTCATCACGATTCACCTCTCATACGAAATCTAGAGCGCTTCTCTTTCTTTTCAGCGTTTTTCTCAATTCTTTCTAATTTACGCTCTTCTTTTTCAACCTTCTTCTCTTGTCTCGACGCACGGTAATGATTGTATACTTCAATCGCCGCACTGCTCCACTGTACAACTTGCGCTACTTTATCAGCGTTATTTTCAATTTCGTCCGTTACAGAGTCTGATACATTACGAAGCTTCGTATTTAAAGATTGGATTGTCGTTCCAATCCCATCTACACCCGCTACCACTTTATTTAATGACTGTGACTTCTGTTGAATATCATCAGCTAACGCATTCGTTTTATGTAATAATTGCTCTGTCTCTACGCTAATTCCTTGCATTTGTTTTTCTAAACCTTCTAACGTGCTTGCAACGTTTTCTAACGTCTTCTGAACCGATAACAACGTTCTGCATACATACACAACTAATACTGCGAAAGCAACCGCGATAATAGCCGCACTTACATATAAAAGAACTTGCATTTCATCACTTCCTTTATCTTTTTCATACTTTCCCCTATTATACAATCATTTTCCGTTTCATTCTAATCCCTATCTCATCATTAGAATTTTCATACTTATTCGTTAACTGTAACATAAATCATTCAACAAATTCCACTAAGTAGGTTACAATAGGAGAGGATACATAATTAGTAGGGAGGCTTTACATATGAAAGATCCACGTATTGAAAAGTTAGCATACAATTTAATTAACTACTCTATTTGCTTACAAAAAGGCGAAAAAGTATTAATTGAAAACTTTGGCTTACAAAAAGAACTTGTAACTGCACTTGTAAAAGAAGCATATGCAGCTGGTGGTTTCCCATTCGTCTCTTTAAAAGATCATCAAGTAGATCGCTCTTTATTAATGGGTGCTACTGAAGAACATTTCGAACAAATCGCTGCATATGAAGCAAGCGTAATGAAAGACATGGACGCTTATATCGGTCTTCGCTCTGGCGATAATATTAATGAACAGGCTGACGTTCCAAGTGAGCGCATGAAAGTTCATGGCCAAACAGTTGGGAAAAAAGTTCATAGAGATATTCGCGTTCCAAAAACACGTTGGGTTGTTCTTCGCTACCCAAATGCTTCTATGGCACAGCTTGCTAAAATGAGCACAGAAGCTTTCGAAGACTTCTACTTCGAAGTTTGTAACTTAGACTACGGTAAAATGGATAAGGCGATGGATAGCCTTGTTACATTAATGAATAAAACAGATAAAGTTCGTTTAACTGGTCCTGGAACTGACTTAACATTCTCTATTAAAGACATTCCAGCTATTAAATGCTCAGGTCATTTAAACATTCCAGACGGTGAAGTATACTCTGCACCAGTTCGTGATTCTGTTAACGGTACAGTTTCTTACAACACACCATCTCCTTACAACGGTTATACATTTGAAAATGTACAACTTAAGTTCGAGAACGGTCAAATCGTTGAAGCAACTGCAAACGATTCAGAACGCATTAACAAAATCTTCGATACAGACGAAGGCGCACGCTACGTTGGTGAGTTCGCAATCGGCGTAAACCCATACATCTTACATCCAATGGGAGACATCCTATTCGATGAAAAAATCGATGGCAGCTTCCACTTCACTCCTGGACAAGCTTACGACGATGCATGGAACGGTAACAACTCGAACATCCATTGGGACTTAGTATGCATCCAACGCCCTGAATACGGCGGCGGTGAAATTTACTTCGACGACGTACTAATCCGTAAAGACGGACGCTTCGTTGTACCTGAATTAGAAGCTTTAAATCCAGAGAACTTAAAATAATAATAAAAACGCTCGGAATTTTCTCCGAGCGTTTTTTTATTTCTTCCCTACCATTTCTATTTTCACATGTGGATTTTCTTTCTCGATAAGCGCCAAAAATTCATTCATATCTTGCGGCATCGCAACCATATGTACTTTATATGCATTCGTCGTAATTTCAAGATACTTTCCAACTTGACGAACAACTCTTATATCTTTTAATACAACATCATCATTTAGAATACCGTACTTTAATACGCCATTTTCTACTTTATGTTTTTTAATAAATACTTCCCAAACGAGTGGTACATTTACAATGAAGCATAAACCCATCCCAATCAACACTGACATCCAATGCGCTTTATTAGTGAAAAGCATGACAATTGGATATATACACATAAAAGCTAACGTAAGACAAACGAAAATGACTACTGACTTACTTCTTTGAATTGGAAAGTTCATACCTACACCCCCTAATCCAAATTATACCACTATTTCCATTTTGGTTCATAGAAAAAGGCCATTTCTAGATGACCTTTTTCACAATGTACCTATAAAATTTCTTATCTACCTGTAACACTGGAAAGTTTTTCGGCAACTCATCTATACTCACACTTTGAAAACCATTCTTTTCATAAAAGCGATGTGCCGCTAAAAATTTTACTGTTGTTCCTAAATAAATATCTTTCAACTTTTTATCCTCAGCCCATGAAATTGCTGTTTGAAGCAACATATATGACGCGCCACATTCTTTTCCACGAAACTCTTTTTGTACGAACATTTTTCTTAGCGCTACTTGATGATTCTCAATATCTAATAAAGCTACTGTTCCAACTACTTTCCCATCATAAAGTGCTACCCAAAAGTTTCCGTGATCCTTTTGATAGAATGTTTCTATTTCAAGTAAATCAGGTTGCTCTTCTTTCGTAATGGGAACATTATACTCTTTTTGCTGAATATGAACGATAAGATCTACTACTTCCTCTTGAAACGTACTTTCATACGGAATAATACGAATCTTCTCGTTCATCGAATATCTTTCCATTCTGAAGCTAATAAACTATATACAGCGATATCATGAAAATGATCATATAACCATTCTTCATCTCTTAAAATACCATCTAATTTAAACCCTAAACGCTCTGGAATAGCGCGGCTTTTCACATTTTCAACACCGCATCTAATTTCCATTTTATTTAATTTTAAATTCTCAAATGCATAGTGAAGCACAGCCTTTACGCTACGTGTCATAACGCCTTTTCCTCCAGCATCTTCTGCAAGGTAATACCCAAGACTCGCCGCTCTCTTCCCCCAGCTCACTGGATGAATACCTACCATCCCAACAAGCTTTCCTTTGTAACGTATACCACTTTCAAAACCGTCTCCCTCTGCAAATTTCTTTAACCACATCGGAAAAATCTCATCATAAGCATCAGCAGATTTTGTCCCATCTACCCAAGGAAGCCATTTTCGTAAATGATTACGGTTTTGGTCTATTAATTGATATAATTCTTCTTTATGATGTTTTTCTAGTAATTGTAGTTCAATTTCGTCATCTACTCGAAGTGTGAACATGTTTTTTAGTCCCCTTTTTATTTTTCTTATTATTCTAACATTTTTAGATATAAAAAGTTAAATATTAACACTTTCTTTTGATTTTCTTTGTATAAAACCAGAAGAATACAATATTCCCGTAATAACTAATATCATTCCTACAGATTGTGCAGATGTTATATTGACTCCTTCAATAAAAGAAATAAGTATTGTAACAACAGGCACTAGATTAAAAAATAAAGATGTCCTTGCTGCCCCAATTTGAGCAATTCCATTATTCCACCATAAGTAACCAAGCACACTCATTCCAATTGCCATAAAGAGAATCGCTCCCCATGCCAACCAAGGAATTTCTAAAACTGGTACTATACTTTTTTGTGTAGAAGATATGATAATAAAGGCAAGTGCACCAATAGTCATCGTATATGTCGTCGTTTGTATTGGATTACCAGTTTTAATAAACCTTCTGCCTAGCACGCCGTATAACGCCCAGCAAATATTCCCTAATAAAATATAAAAATCCCCTTTTGAAAATGATAAATGTTGTAGTATTGTAAACGAACCTTGTGTAAGTACAAAAACAACGCCAATTAGTGCAAGTAACATTCCAATTGCTTGACGCTTCACAATTTTCTCTCGTAAAATGACACTTGCTAACAGCGTCGTAACGAGAGGATTTGTCGCCATAATAAGTGCACCATTAACAGCTTCTGTATATTTCATTCCTAAAAAGAAAAAGAAGTTAAAGCCGAATACACCAACAATACCTAGCAAAAGATAATAGGTCCTATTCTGCATCCATACTTCCAAATCAAAATCTTTTCGTATTTTTAACAAACATAACATCACAAATGCAGCAATCCCAAAACGCCATGCTGCTATATGAATTGCTTCGAAATACTGCACCGCATATTTCGAAGCATTAAATGTCCCACCAGTAAATATCGCAAAACCTAATAACTGCGTATATACTTTATTTTTCATTGCCGGCCTCCAAGTCTTTTTCTTCTAGAAAACCGTAATAAATTTCTAACTTCTCCTCCGTTAGCTGAACAACTTTTTGCAATTGTTCCTGCTGTTCTTTTAATCGCTCCAAGTGAGTTGTTAAAATGGAAATTCTCTTTTTTACTTTCGCTGGTACTTCCTCTTTCTTCTGCCTAATTTCCTCTATAATGCACCCATCACTTGCAAACTCAGCTATCTCTTCTAATGACATCCCAGTTTGTTTTAATGAATATAAAAATTTTAATAAACGTACATCGCCTTCTGTATATTGACGAATACCGCTATTTCGCGTTGGTGGTGGTAATAAACCTAATTTCTCATAGTAGCGCAAAGTGTGAATGCTCATCCCTGTTAATTCTGCTACTTCGCCGATTTTATACATGTTCTCTCCCCCTTGTTTTTACACTTTCATCTTACAACCTAGAGTTAGCTCTAGGTCAATACATAAATAAAGTGAAACTTTAATCAGTGGGGGTCTTATTGCACGTTAATGCGGGATAAAAGTTGAACACAACAAAAAAAGACGCACAGCCACAGCTATGCGTCTTTTCTATTATTTCTCTGCAACTTGAACTTCTTTTACGTAAGCTGCTTCGAATTTTTGGATGTCACCTGCGCCCATGAAAATTAGAACGCCGTTTTTATGTTTCTTTAATACATCCGTTGTTGTATCTGTAATTAGTTCTGCACCATCAATACGCTTTTGCAGATCTTCAATTGTTAATTCACCTTTGTTTTCGCGTGCTGATCCGAAAATATCACATAAGTATACTTGATCAGCTTTGCTTAAGCTTTCAGCGAACTCATCTAAGAACTTTTCTGTACGTGAGAATGTATGCGGCTGGAATACAGCGACAACTTCACGCTCTGGATGTTTTTGACGAGCTGCTTCAATCGTTGCATTAATTTCTGTCGGATGGTGTGCGTAGTCATCGATAATAACTTGCTCTCCCATCGGCTTTTCATTAAAGCGACGTTTTACGCCTTCAAAAGTTGTTAATTGATGTTTTACTGCTTCTACATCAACGTTTTCATAATGGCAAAGTGCGATTACTGCTAACGCATTTAATACGCTGTGATTGCCGTATCCTGTAATTTTGAACGTGTCATAGTACGTATTACGAACGAATACATCGAATATCGTGCCATCTGTTCTCTTTTGGATGTTACGTGCTTGGAAATCATTATCTTCTCCAAATCCATAGAAAATAACAGGTACTTTCGCTTGAATTTTTTGAAGTTCTTCATCATCTCCACATGCAATAATGCCTTTTTTCACTTGCAATGCCATCTCTTGGAATGCACTGAATACATCATTGATGTCTGCAAAATAATCTGGATGATCAAAATCAATATTCGTCATAATTGCATAGTCTGGATTGTAAGACAAGAAATGACGACGATACTCACAAGCTTCAAATACAAAATACTTACTATTTTCTACCCCATGCCCTGTTCCATCTCCAATAAGGTAAGATGTAGGATGTGCACCTTGCATTACATGGGCTAACAAACCTGTTGTTGATGTCTTTCCGTGTGCACCAGTTACAGCAACACTTGTGTATTGGCTCATAAGGTCACCTAAGAAGTGATGGTAACGATGTACTGGGATGTTTAATTCTTTTGCTGCTACGATTTCTTCATGCGTATCAGGAAATGCATTTCCTGCAATAATCACTTGTCCTTCTTCTACATTATTCTTATCAAAAGGAAGGATCGAGATACTACGCTTTTCTAACGCTGTTTGTGTAAAGAAACGCTTTTCATAATCAGACCCTTGAACAGTATGCTTCATATCATGAAGAATTTGCGCTAATGAACTCATTCCTGTTCCTTTAATTCCTACAAAATGGTAAACTGTCATCTTAAAGAACCTCCAACATTTCGAACTAATACAACGGCCTATCTATAAGACAGTATATGAATCTTTTCTTATTTTGGTAATCATCATACATTTTTGATGTAGTGAGGTTATTCTTTCCCTTCACTTATCAGGATAAACTCGTACGTACTTCTTTATATGTCCATAACAAGTCCATTATAGCAAAAAAGAAGCCGCTATACTATGATAACAGAAAAACTGATAGGGTCAATCACCTATCAGTTTTTCTCTCTTTTACATATCTTCTCTTTTTTCTAATTGAACACGCTCTAAACGTGGGTTTGGACGATATTTACGACCAGCTTTTGCTTCTGGTTTCCCATTTAATTCTACATTATCACCAGTAAAACCAATATTCATTTTTAACAAGCTACTCCCTACCCCATATATGTCAACAGGTACCTTTTGAGCTTCAAATTCACGAATACGCTTTTCATCAAATCCACCAGTTACAACGATGTCTACATGCTGGAATCCTTCTTCATCAAGCGCCTTGCGAAGTGCAAATACAAGAGATGGATTTACACCACGTGGATCAAATGTTCCAAGTACTTCTGGGTGGCGAATAAAGTATTGATCAATCATTGTGCGAGACGTATCTACACGCACACCTTTTAATGTTGATCCAAATTCACGCGCTACACGAAGTGCATCTGTAATAACATCATTATTGTAATCAATTAGTACAACTAATTCATCTTCTGGAAATTTCTTATGATATGCTTTTGCCGCTTCTACAACATCACCATTAAACATTTGAATTAATGCGTGAGGCATTGTTCCCATACCACTTCTGCCCCACCATTCATTCATTGCATGCGTCGCTTGTGCGCTCATACCTCCGATGTATGCTGCATAACCGTCACCAGCTTGTTGTGTATAATGATCGTCACGATCTCCCATGAAAATAACTGGTTTTTCTTTATCTACACTACGCGCAGCTTGGACAACATTATATACGTTTGTTGCAACCGATGTACGACGAGCTAAAATCCCATCAATAACACCTTCTAAAAATCCGAAATTCTCATAAGGACCATGAATTGTTAACACTGTTTCAAATGGACTAATTTTATCGCCATCTTTTAAAGAGTTAATTTCAAGTTCCTCAGGATTTTTAGCGAATGTTTGTAGCAATGCAATTACTTCATCTGTTCCGCAAAGAACTGCATTTTCTTTTTGGAAAAATTGCATCGTTACAACACTTTTCGGGCGAAATTCTTCAATAATTTCTCTAGTTTTTAAAAAGTAAACCGCGGAGAACCAACCTTCTCCAACTCGTTCGTCAAATTTAAATGTTTTATTTGTTAGTCGATTTATTTCACCTTTTAATTTTAATTCAATTTCTTTCATGTCGCTTTACTCCCTACTTTACTATCCAACATTTTCTATTAGTATACAGCAAAACCGTGGACTATACATTCGTTTCCTGCATAGCAGCGAATTCATCCTCAGAAATAAGGACATCTCTTGGCTTCGTCCCTCTTGCTTCAGAAATAATTCCTTGCGATTGCATCTCCTCAATGAGACGTGCCGCGCGATTATAACCGATGCGGAATTTTCGCTGTACAGAAGATGTGGACGCTCCCCCTTGTTCTACAACAAATTGACATGCTTCAAAGAACAATTCGTCTTCCGACTCAGCCTGTTCTGTTTTCGCTAATAAATCCTCTTGCTTAAATAAGTAATTCGGCTTCATTTGCTTTCTCACATGATCAACTGTCTTTTCAATCTCATCATCCGATACATATACACCTTGTACACGAACTGGCTTAGATGTACCGTTCCCTAAAAATAACATATCACCACGGCCAAGTAATTTCTCCGCGCCTCCAATATCAATAATCGTACGCGAATCAACTTGAGATGATACAGTAAACGCAATACGCGTTGGAATGTTTGACTTAATTAAACCTGTAATAACATCTACAGATGGACGCTGCGTCGCTACTAATAAATGAATACCACAAGCACGTGCTTTTTGCGCAATACGACAAATCGCTTCCTCAACATCACCAGGTGCTACCATCATTAAGTCGGCTAACTCGTCAATGACAATAACGATATAAGGTAATGTTTCTCCTGGAATTTCTCGCTCACTTACAATCGTATTGTAACGAGTTAAATCACGAGCACCAGCGTGCGCAAACAATTCATAACGGCGTTCCATCTCTTCGACTGCCCACTTTAAAGCCGCTGTCGCTGCTTTTACATCCGTAATAACAGGTGCTACAAGATGTGGAACAGAATTGTATGGTGCAAGCTCAACCATCTTCGGATCAATTAACATTAACTTCACTTCATGCGGTTTCGCTTTATATAAAATACTCGTTAAAATCGCGTTAATACACACACTTTTACCTGAACCCGTTGCACCCGCAATAAGTCCGTGCGGCATTTTTCGAATATCTGTTACAATTGGATCACCTGAAATATCAAGTCCAAGCGCAACAGTAAGCGGTGATTCACTCTTTGTGAATACAGGACTTCTTAAAATTTCACGAAGAAATACTGGCTTACTTTCTTTATTTGGAACCTCAATTCCAATCGCACTCTTCCCTGGAATCGGCGCTTCAATACGAATATCTTTCGCAGCTAAACTTAACTTAATATCATCACTTAAATTGGTAATTTTATTTACTTTCACGCCTGGGTCTGGTTGCACTTCAAAACGAGTTACTGCTGGCCCTTGCGATACATTAATAACATGTGCTCCAACATGAAAATTATTAAACGTTGTATCTAATAATTCTTTTTGCTCATCTAACCATTCTGTATTATCTAGCGCTGATTGCTGCGGAATCGACAACAGCGCTAATGGCGGAACAGTGTATGTCGGTGGTGTGTGCAATACATTTCGCATATCGTTCTCTCTTTGATTTACAACATATGCTTTCTCTTGTACTTCCGTACTTGAAATTGGCTTTTGTACTTGCTCTTCCACTACTTGCTGCACTGGGCGTTCTTCCATTTGTGGCTCTGCTACTACTTGCTGCA